>JAUNGA010000075.1 GCA_030524765.1 Bacteroidales bacterium
TCGCCGAGTTCTTCAAATTTATTTCCTAATTTTGCACTTGCGGGTAGAATCTGCGCTGTTTTTTGATCGTTCTTCTATCTTTTCCAGAACGATGGTATTAACAGGACCAGAAAAGTGAACAGCTCGAGACGGCCAATGAGCATTACTGCCGACAGCAGCCATTTGATTACATCGGGCAGTGCGGCGAACGAGCCTTCTGCACCGGTGATGCCATAGCCCAGTCCGTTGCATCCGATGCATGAGCATACCATAAAGAGTGAATCTGTCATGCTGTACCCCCACATGGTTATGACACCTGTCAGAATGATGATCACAGTCAGATAGAGTGTGACAAAAGCTGTGATGCGCGCCACCATAGAATGGTCGAGAGCATTGCCGTTGAGATGTACTACATAGGTGCGCTGGGGAAAGGCTGTTTTCCGTATCTCGTTGACCGCATTGTCTCTCAATACCATAAGTCGGTCTATCTTGATGCCGCCCGAGGTCGATCCGGTGCAGGCTCCGCAGAGCATCAGCAGTATGGTCAGGAATAGGGCAAACGATCCCCAGCCTTCGGCTCCGTTTATTGAAAATCCTGTCGATGTCACAGCTGACACGACGTGAAACAGCGGGTAGACAAGCAAGTCGTCGATATCGGGGTGGACATGGCGTATGACAGCAGAGGCTGCCAGCAGCATGTATGCTATAATGGTCACGCAGGTAAATGTCTTGAATATCGAGTTGGTAAAGATTTCGCGTATGCCTTTTCGCGCCGTATTGTAAATCATTATGAAATTAAGACCGGCGACAAACATGACGGCCGTCAGTGTGATGAGCACATAGTCTGACTGCCAGTACCCGACGCCGGCATTACGTGTGGAGAATCCACCTGTGGCGACAGCCGCAAAAGTCTGGCACAGGCTGTCGAACAGATTCATAGGCCCGATCCAAAGCAAAACGGTCGATATTACAGTCAGCAGTGAATATACACCCCATACCGATAGCGCTGTCTGGCGTATGCGCGGATGAATCTTGTCGTGTGTTATGCCTGTGGCCTCGGCTTGAAACATCGAGATGCCCGATGCCTTGTTGAGCTGCGGCAGCACGGCGAGCATAAACAGTATTATGCCAAGCCCCCCGATCCATTGGGTAAACGCGCGCCAGAACAGTATGCCGTGAGACTGAGCCTCAACGTCTGTGATCATGCTGGCACCCGTGGTCGTGAGTCCGGATATCACCTCAAAGACCGCATCTGTGAAGTTGAGCGGCTGTCGGCTTAGCATAAACGGTATTATGCCGAAAAGAGTGAAGACAATCCATATTACAGATGTAATGATAAAGCCCTCGCGCGCATGTATTGTGGCCGGAGATCTCACGGTGAAGGCCTCGGCCACACCCCCGGCTATACCGGCGGCTACGGCCGACAACGCAAATCCGCGCCACTCGGATTCGCCGTATATCAGACACACCACCATCGGCACGAGCAGCAACAGCGCCTCGATAAGCACGAGACGGCCTATCACTCTGATGATTGATTTTGGTTTGATTGACGAGGCCATGGCAGGTCGGTTTATCTGAGATATCTGCTGACTTTGTTGAGAGCCCCAGGTACATAGAAAATCACCACATGATCACCTGCCTCGATGACAGTGCGGCCCTCGCCCAGAAACCCGTTGCCGTCACGAATGATTCCGCCTACAGTAAACTCTCGGGGCAGAGCGAGGTCGGCAATCGGCCGGCCGGTGATTTTTGAGTCCGGAGCGGCTACGATCTCGGTAATCTCGGCAAGTCCCAGCGACATGCATTGAACAGTCGATACCTCACAGTCGAGCAACACACTGAATATCTTGCCGGCATTGATAAGTTTTTTATTTATTATCTTGTCGATGGCGAGGCTTTCAGCCTCCGGGACATATTGCAGCTCTTCGATGCGGGCTACGGTTTTGCGTACGCCATGTTCGCGAGCGACCATGCATGACACGATATTCGTTTCAGAACTGCCTGTGAGAGCGAGAAAGATGTCGCATCGGGCGATTCCCTCGTCTTTGAGTGCAGTGATGTCGTTCGCTTTGGCATTGACTGCAACTACCTTCGGAAATCTCGATGCGATGACGGCGCATCGCTCGCGGTCGGGGTCTATCACGGTCACATCGTAATGTCGTGGCAGCAATTCGAGTACATTTTCGGTGACGCGTCCGGCTCCGGTGATCATTATGTGTTTTATGTCAGAACGAGACCTCCCACATAGATCCGCTATGATATCACTGTCAGCAGGCATGACAGAAAAATAGACCGTATCGCCCTCGAGCAACATGTCATCGCCCCGAGGTATTATCATAGACTCGCCGCGCTTGATCGCGACAACATGAAAAAGACGTGGATTATTGGGTATCTCCCGCAAACGTTTTCCGCACATAGATCCTCCCGACTGCATGCGGACACCGATGATGTTGAGCTTGCCTCCGTGTATGTCAAACCATTCATTTACCCAGTTGTGCTCTATGTATCTGATGATATCGAGGGCGGCGAGACGTTCGGGATAGACTGTAAGATCTATGCCGAGTCTTGCGAAAAGTTGCCGGTCGGCCTCAGAGTCAAAATCAGGCGAATCAATTCGTGCCACGCACCGTTTCACACCACAGTCTTTTGCGATTTGGCATGCGACGAGGTTAATGGTGTCGTCGGGCATTACGGCGACAAATATATCGGCAGAGTCGGCTCCACATTCCATAAGATTGGCCCGTGACATCGGGCTGCCTTCATATGTAATGTAGTTGCAGACCGCATCGAGCCGGGCCAGATGATCCTTGTCGAGACCCATCAACACGATATCCTGTCCCTCGACAGATAATGCTCCGGCGATGTGTGTGCCTGTATCGCCGTCTCCGGCTATTATTATCTTCATGAGTCTGACTTTGCTGTAGATGTAGATAACGGTTATATGATAGACAAAGGTAATAAATTCTTCAGTAAGTTGTGCATAATTGTATGAGATGTGATGACAAAAATGTGCAGTCAGTTTTGCCGTATGCTTGATGTTGGCTATATTTGCGTAATTTAATACAGAAAAAGTCATGCATATTTTGCTTGCTCCTGCCAAAACGATGAAAGATCTTGCTCCCGGCCGAAAGGTGTCGGGCACGACGGTGCCGGTGTTTGAAGACAGGGCCGTGGCCATAGCGCGCGATCTGGCCGGCTATACCGTGGAGGAACTGCAACTGATACTCGGCGTCAACCGCGAGATAGCGGTTGAGAATTATCTGAGATACAAGGATTTCGGTGATCAGGCACGTCAACGTCCGGCCGCACTGCTTTATGACGGTATCGTGTTCAAAAAAGCCGGTCTTGACGAGATGGACGACAGACAGCTGACCGAGGCTAATCATGATCTGTCGATATGTTCGTTTCTCTATGGGCTGCTGCGTCCGCTCGATGTGATCAGCCCTTACCGTCTGGAGGGTAAGGTCGAGCTGACATGCACGGGTGGCAAGACGATGTTTGACTATTGGCGACCGTTGCTAACCGACGTATTGATCGAGCGTGTCGGCATGTCTGGCGGTACCCTTGTCAATCTTGCGAGCAATGAGATGAGACAGCTGTTTGATTGGCGTCGGGTGACGCGTACAATAAATGTTGTCTCGCCTACGTTCGGTGTGATGCGTGATGGAAAACCGCGTTCGGTGACGGTCTATGCAAAGATGTGTCGTGGCGCGATGACGCGGTTTATATTGCAAAATAAAATCGACCGCCCCGAGGGACTGGCCGATTTCGATTATGAGGGTTTCAGACTCCGTGATGCCGCCGGATGGTCGTTTGTGCTCGACTGATCACATTACCTCGAGATCGGCGTTAAGACGCTGACGCACGACTTCGTACATCATTACACCTGCTGCAACGCTGACGTTGAGCGATCCGATGTGGCCGAACATCGGAATTGACACGCGGGTGTCACACAGGGCCATGACTTCGGGAGATATGCCGGTATCTTCAGCTCCCATCACAAGTGCCACAGGACCGTCGTAGTTGCCCATCGTGTAGTTGTAATCGGCTTTTTCGCTGACGGCTACGACCTGAAAACCGCTGTCTTTGAGGAAGCGTACGGCACCGGCCACAGATCGTTCACGACAAACCGGCAGAGTGAGCAGAGCTCCGGCTGAGGTCTTTACTGCGTCGGCACCTACCGATACGCTGCCGCGCTCGGCGATGACGAGCGCGTTGACCCCGCAACACTCGGCTGTGCGGGCGATTGCACCGAAATTGCGTACATCGGTGATGCCGTCGAGTACAACGACAAAAGGCAGCACACCGTCATCGTAAAGGCCGGTGACAAGGTGGCCGAGGTTATGGTAGGTGACCGCCGAAAGCATGGCTATTACGCCTTGATGATTACGTCGGGTGATGCGGTTGAGACGTTCGACAGGCACGCGCTGGGCCACTATATGGTTCTCGCGCATAAGACCGAAGAGCTCTGAGGCGAGATCGCCCTGCAGGTCTTTTTTTATGAATAGTTTGTCGATGGCTTTGCCTTCGCGGATGGCTTCGATGACGGCACGCAGGCCGAAGATATAGTCGGTGGGTTGCATATTTTATTCGTCTTGGGACGAAGTTTTAGAATTTACAATTTAGAGTTGGTTTTCTGTCAGTTTATTTTGAACTGATGAGCAGAGAATCGGCGGCAGCGAGGGCGGCCGGATCGTCAGGACGACCCGAGAGCATTGCGGCGAGCTCGGTACGGCGTCCGTCGGGATTCAGCCGGGTTATAGATGTGAATGTAGATGTGTCGTCGTCGCGTTTGTAGACCTTGAAATGCGCGTCGCCGCGTGCGGCTACCTGAGGCAGGTGTGTGATGGTGATGACCTGCATGTTGGCTCCTGCCTCGGCCATCAGATTGCCCATGCGCGAGGCCACATCACCCGATACGCCGGTGTCGATCTCGTCAAATATAATGGTGGGCAAGTGCATGTGACGCGCGAGAATTGATTTGAGCACGAGCATCACACGCGAAATTTCGCCGCCTGATGCTGTGGTGCCGATAGGGGCGAGCTGTTGATTTTTGTTGAATGCAAACAGATAGTCGACTGTGTCGGCTCCGTCGGGATTGAGTTTGCCGGTGGTGATACGTACCTCGCAGTTTAGATTTTTTAATCCGAGCGGAGTGGCTTTTTCGATGAGCAGGCGTTCAAGCTGTCGGGCGGCAATGGTGCGTCGCTCGGTGAGACTGGCGGCGACGGCGAGAGCCCGTCGTTTGAGTTCGACGGCCTCGGCTTTGAGCGAGGCCAGAATGGTGTCGGCACCGGCCAGATTGTCGAGACGTTCGGCGAGTGAGTCGCGAGTGGCGATGAGTTCTTCGACCGACTCGGCCTTGTGTTTTGACAGCAGGGCGTAGAGCTGAGACAAACGTGCATCGATGGCTTCGAGAGTGTGCGGATCCTCACGCACCGACGATGCGTCGTCGGCCACCGAGTCTGATATGTCGGCGAGTTCTACACGCAGGGTCTCGAGCCGTTCGAGCAGTGAGGCGCGCTGGGCCGAACTGTCAGAAACCATCGACAATGCGGCAATCGCCCGGTCGACGCACTGCACGGCATTGGTGTCGTCCCAGCTGAGGGCGTCGGCAGCCTCGACAAGGTGTTCGCCGGCTGAGGCTGCTGATTCAAGTTCCTGGCGTTGAGCCTCAAGGTCTGCTTGTTCGCCGGCGACAAGGTTGGCCGCTTTGAGCCGGTCGAGCTGATATTGCAGATAGTCGGCATCGGCGCGTGTTGCTTCGATCGAGTCGCGGGTATCGGCATAGATGCGCAAAGCCTTGCGATACTCTGCATAGACAGTATGGTATGAACCGATCAAGTCGGCATTGTCGGCTATATTGTCGAGCACCGACAGTTGGAAAGCCGGATCTGAGATGAGCAGATTTTTGTGCTGTGAGTGTATGTCGACGAGCAGCGAGGCTATATCGCGCAGCAGAGTGAGCGACACCGGCTGGCCGTTGACAAGTGCCCGCGAGCGTCCGGCGGGTGTGATCTCCCGCCGCAGAGCGACCGATCGCCCCATACTGTCGACCGATGCATCGGCGAGTAGTGCGTCGACGGCGGCAGCTGTGTCCGGGTCCATGTCGAATGTAGCCTCGACGACCGATTTACTGTCTGTCGTCGTGACACTGCGGCCATCGGCACGCTTTCCCTGTAACAGGCCGAGAGCACCGAGTATGATCGATTTGCCGGCACCTGTCTCACCTGTGATGACGTTGAACCCCGGATCGAGCTCGAGCGCAATGTCGCGTATTAGCGCGTAGTTTGATATACTGAGTGACTTAATCATTTATCTTGGCCGTTTTTGATCTTTTCGAGTCGGTCGTTGTCGGTGGGGTATATCGGCTGTAACATGTCATAGACATTTTTGCGTTCTTCGGCCGGTGCCTTTGAGTAGATGTTGACCAGTTCGTCGAGTTTGGCGTCGCGAAACATAGAAAGCGCCACCGACATAGGTTGCAGACCGAATACGGTCTGCACCGCATCAAGTGATTTTGTGATAGTGGCTCGTCCTTTGTCGGGCGACAACGCCATTTGGTCGAGCCCCTGACGATGGTAGTCGTAGGTCATGCGTCGCAGTGCTTCGCCACCGCGTCCCTCGGTGAATGCCGTGAGTATGGCACTGCGGTTCTTATTGTCCTCGAATGCCTTCCAGCCTGTCTCGCCTGACGACTGAGCCATCTGTACGATCTGTTTGAGCCGCTCCCAGAATGGATCGCCGCCGTTGGGTGCAAACGAGTCAAAATCCATGGCCAGTATTAGATAGGCATAGAAGTTGAGTATCGCCGTCAGCTGGTTTTCCATAGAGTTGACGGTAAAGTTCAACGGTTCGCCTTCGCGATAGCTGAAGTCAATCTTCGAGTCTTTGAAGTTGATGAGTGTCGTCGTATAAGAGCTGTTGTAGACGGGGCGTGTCGACTGTACCTGCAGATCGCCGCTGATGTTGCCGTCGTCGGTATATTCCTTGATGGTAAAAAACAGCCGACAGTCAATCTTCTCGTTGGCGGCAAATTGTGCCGGTGTGAAGGTGGTGGTGTTCATATAATCGTTGACGGCGCTCTGCAACGTTTCAAACACCGATTTGTTTGTGCCTTGCAGGGCATCGGTATTAATCTCGACGTTGCAGTTGAGCTCTTGTGCATCGGCTTTTACCGTAGTGAGAACAGCGGCAGATGCAATTGCAAGAGCGAGAATCAGACGGTCGGTGATTTTCATTATCGGAGAGAGTGGAGTCAGAGAGTTAACATTTTATCAATGATGTCGTCGGCAACATCGGCTTTTGATTTCAGCGGATAGGTGTCGGCAGTGCGGCCGTCGGCATACATCAGTGTGATCTTGTTGGTGTCGGTGCCAAATCCGGCCCCGGGGTCGCGCAACGAGTTCAGCACAATCATGTCGAGATTTTTACGGTGTATCTTATCGGCGGCGTTTGCTGTCTCGTTGTCGGTCTCAAGAGCAAAGCCTATCAGTCGCTGGCCGTCGTGCTTGCGCGTGCCAAGCGTGGCCGCGATGTCGGGATTCTTGATCAGCTCGAGGGTAGGTATCTTGTCTTTCTCGCGTTTGATCTTGTGCTCGGCCACCTCGGCCGGACGGTAATCGGCCACTGCGGCCGACAATATTGTATAGTCGGCTGAAGCGAATTCGCTCTCGGCGCTTGCAAGCATCTCGCAGGCACTTTCCACGTCGATACGACGCACCCGGCTGTCAAGCGACAGGTTTCCCACAGGACCTGCCACAAGCACTACATCGGCACCACGGGCGGCGGCGGCATTGGCTATCGCGAAGCCCATCTTGCCTGTAGAGTAATTGCCTATGAACCGTACGGGATCGATCTTTTCGTAGGTCGGCCCGGCTGTAATGAGCACTTTCTTACCTGCAAGGTCACAGCCATGTGCAAAATATGATGCGATGGCATCTGCTATCACGGCCGGTTCGGCCATGCGTCCTTTGCCGACAAGGTGACTGGCCAGCTCGCCCTCGGTGGCCTCGATGATTTCAGCGCCGTAGCTCTGCAGCAATGCGATATTACGTTTTGTGGTGGGATGAACCATCATGTCGAGATCCATGGCAGGGGCAACAAACACTTTGCCACGAGTTGACAGATACGACGTGACAAGCATGTTGTCGGCCACACCGTTGGCCATCTTTGCGATCGTCGATGCAGTGGCAGGCGCGATAATCATGGCGTCGGCCCACAGGCCCAGATCGACATGCGAGTGCCATTCACCGGTATTTGCCGAGAAGAACTCGGTGATCACGGGGCGACCGCTCAGGGTCGATAATGTCACAGGTGTGATAAACTCGCGGGCATTGGGTGTCATGATCACCTGCACCTCGGCACCGGCCTTTACAAACAGGCGCGTGAGCATCGCCGATTTGTAGGCTGCGATGCCTCCGGTGATGCCGAGTACGATATGTTTGCCGCGCAGTATGCTGAGATCTGTCATTTGGCGGCGCTCATTTTGATGCGTGTGAACGCGCGTTTGGTGTCAGAGGGGAAGTCGCCCTGCATGATCCAGCTATAGTAGCCCGGGTCTTTGGCAAGAACAACTGCGGCCGGCTGCCCCTTGTATTTACCGAAGTTGATTATCTCGCGGCCCTCTGAGTCGTAAATGAGACGTCCGATGAGGTCGACGTTGTCGTTTTGCGACGAGAATTTGGCCAGATCGGGTATCTCACAGGGCAGTTCGTCGTATTTCTCGAGCTGGGCAAGCAACACCTCGTATGTGGCCATGGTGTCGGCGGCTGCGCCATGGGCACCGACTAGCTCTTTACCGCAGTAAAAACGGTATGCTGCAGTGAGGTTGCGGGGCTCGAGTTTGTGGAATATCGTCTGGACGTCGACAAACTTGGCCTTGTGAAAGTCAAACTCTACCCCGGCACGATGGAATTCCTCGTCAAGCAATGGCACGTCGAAACGATTGGAGTTGAACCCGGCAATGTCGCACCCACGCATGATGTCGGCGAGCGAGCGGGCAATCTGGCGGAACGTAGGCTCGTTGGCCACATCTTCGTCGGTGATCTTGTGTACAGCAGTGGCTTCCTCGGGAATATGCATCTCGGGATTTACACGGCGTGTCTTGATGATGGGTTCGTCTTCTTTGCCCGGCATGAGCTTGACAATCGAGATCTCTACGATACGGTCGTGTGAGATATTGGTGCCGGTAGTCTCGAGGTCAAAGAATACGATTGGACGGCGAAGTTTAAGTTTCATCGTTCAGATCAGAATTTGTCGACGTTCATAGGCATGAGCAACATGACCAGATCTGTACCTTCCTCGTTCTCAGAAGGACAGAAGACACCGGCACGCGAAGGATCGGCCAGATCGATGAAGATCTCGTCGGTGGGCATGACGTTCATGAATTCGATGAGGAATGGTGCGCTGAAACCGATCACCATCTCGGGGCCGTTGAATGTGCATGGCACGGTCTCGCGGGCGCATGTGCACATGTTGTTGTCATCGCTCTTGATGAGCAGTTTCTCGGCTGTTATCTTGAATTTTTCAAGACCATAGCCCGGATCGACAAACACGCCCACACGACGCACGGCGTTGAGCATCGACATACGGTCGAGCGTCAGACGGAATGGCGACGATTTGGGGATGACGCGGTTGTAGTCGGGGAAGCGTCCGTTGAGGAACGAGCATTTGAGTGTGAAGTTCTCGCTCTCGATCGATGCGCTCTTCTTGGTCATGGTGATATGCAGCACTGTATCTTTCGAGAAGATATTGCGCATAACAGACGCCGGCTTGACGGGCACGATGCACGAGCCTGTGACACCGGGTTTGATGCGCGAGTCGATGTAGCGCACGAGTTTGTGGGTGTCTGTGGCGACGAATGCAATCTGATCGGGGGTTATGTCAAAGAACACACCTTTCATCATGGGGCGGTAGTCATCGTCGCCCACAGCGAAGATAGTATATTCGAGTCCTTTGAGCAGAGCGGCGCTGTTGATGTCAAACGAGATGGGTTCGCTCTCGTCTTCGTCGGCACGGAATGATGGATACTCGTTGCCGTCAATTGCCGTGAGGTTGTATTTACCTCCGGTATATTCGATCTCGACCTCGAAGGTCTGCTCGTTGACAGTGACGGTCACGCCCTGGTCGGGCAGCTCTTTCAGCAGGTCGACCAGTCGGCGCGCTGTGACGCAGAAACGACACTCGCCATCATGATCAGTCACAGCGATGCGGGCAGTGAGCGAGTTGTCTACGTCGGCTCCGGTGACGGTAAGCACACCGTCTTTGAGCTCGAGCAGGAAATTGTCGAGTATGGCAAGAGCGTTTTTGGGGTTAATGACCTTGCTGACAGCTGAAACAGCGCTATAGAAGGCTTTGCACGGTACGTTGAATCTCATCGTATAATATGTTTTATTTTGTTTTTCTTGATTAATCAAGCAAAGATAGCAATTTTTCCTGAGATTTCAGTATGGGTGGAAAATAAAAAACAGGGCAAAAGCATGAGATTTGATTAAAATTAAGTCAAAGGCAAGCCGTTTTTAG
>JAUNGA010000076.1 GCA_030524765.1 Bacteroidales bacterium
ATAAAGATGCTTAATTCTACTCAATTTTTATTTATTCCCATGCGGTTGCCCTGCTTTACATGCGCACATTGACATATTTATCCGAAAATTTGGCTACCTTTGCAGTCAGATGAAACCGACAGCCATTATCGCAGCAATCATATTGCCGACAGCCGCGGCGGCCATGCAGCCGTCCGATACTGTACCGGCTCACAGACCGCATGAGCTCAATGAAGTAGAGGTGCTGGGCGTCAAGCAGATGCCCGAACCGGGGAATTCGCCCGTAACGCGGATCACACCCGCCGAGATACGTCGTCTCGGCATAGATGCAGTCAAAGATCTCAGCGACATCGTGCCGAATCTTTATTCGCCTGACTACGGCTCTCGCATGACCTCGTCGATATATCTGCGCGGACTCGGCTCCCGTATCGATCAGGCCGTGGTGGGGCTCTCAATCGATGGTGTGCCGTTTCTCAACAAAGACGCCTATGATTTCGATCTGCCCGATATAGCCTCGCTCTCGGTGCTGCGGGGCGCCCAGAGCGTGCTCAACGGACGCAACGCCATGGCAGGTCAGATCAACGTCTATACCGTGTCGCCGCGCGACTTCCAGGGCCTCAGAGCGATGGTCGAGTATGGCCGGGCCAATTCGCTCAAGACAGCCGTGGCCGGCTATTTCGACCTTGGCAGAGAGTGGTACACATCACTGTCGGCATACTATCATCACACCGATGGCTTTTTCCGCAACAGCTACAACGACAGCCGGGTCGGTCTCGAGAATTCCGGCTCGCTGCGCTGGAAGACCGTCTGGGCACCCTCGCGGGCTCTGTCGGTTACCAACACTGCGGCTATGTCGGTATCGCGCCAGAGCGGCTACCCCTATGAGTCGCTGCGCACGGGGGCTATAGCTTACAACGACACCTGCTATTACCGGCGCAATGCGTTCAGCGACGGCCTCACTGTAGCGTGGGCAGGCAGGCGAGTCGTGGTCACATCGCTGACATCGGTGCAATATCTTGACGACAACATGACTCTTGACCAGGATTTTACTCCGGCCGACTATTTTACCCTCACTCAGGCACGCCATGAATGGACTGTGACCGAAGACCTGTTTACCAAAGGCACCAGAGGCGCTTACTCGTGGCTCGGGGGTGTATTCGGGTTCTGGCGACGTGGCGAGATGCGTGCTCCGGTGACATTCTATGATACGGGTATCAGATCGCTCATCGAGAACCACCGCAACGACGCCAACCCCAATTATCCCGTCAGCTGGGACGACCGCGAGTTTTTGCTGGCCAGCAACTTCACCACACCGGGCGGCGGCTTTGCCCTCTATCACGAGAGCCGCTACAACCTCGGCGACTGGTCGTTTGAAGCCGGTCTGCGCTGGGACATAGAGCGCATCAGCTGCCGCTATCTCAGCGCTGCCGACGCCTCATACACCACCTGGCATGTGTTGCCCGACGGTCAGCGCGAGTTTTATATGAACACTCCTGTCAAGATCGACGATAACGGTCGGCTGCACCAGACATTCAACGAGCTGCTGCCCAAGCTGAGCGTTGCCCGGCGCTTGCCGTTCGGATCGGTCTACGCCACCTGGACGAAGGGTTATAAATCAGGAGGAATCAATACCCAGATGTTCAGCGATGTGCTGCAGCAGCGTGTAATGGAGACCATGGGCATGAGCATGGCGTATGACGTGGCCGATATCGTCACCTACCGGCCCGAGACAAGCTGGAATTATGAAATCGGTCTCAAGACCTCGTGGCTCGACGGACGGCTCACTGCCGATCTGACCGGATTCTTTATCGACTGCCACGATCAGCAGTTGACTATGTTTCCGCCCGGACTTGTCACCGGCCGCATCATGACCAATGCCGGCCGCACTCACAGCCGCGGTGTGGAACTGACGGCCCGTTGTGAGGCAACATCCGATCTCACTCTCTCGGCATCATACGGCTATACGCGTGCGACATTCCGCCGCTATGACAACGGTCGCGAAGACAATAAGGGCAAGCGGCTGCCTTATGTGCCCGCCCACACTCTGTTTGCCCAGGCCGTATGGCGCATTCCTTCCCTGGTGGCGGGGGCCCGCCCGGTCGTAGGTGTCAATCTGCGTGGCACGGGCGACATCATGTGGAACGAGGCCAATACCGTAAGTCAGCCCTTTTATGCCCTGCTCGGGGCCAATGCCGCGCTCGAGGCCGACACATGGAGCATCAGGCTGTGGGCCGAGAATCTTACATCGACACGCTACTCGACATTTTACTTCCTGTCGATCGGCAATGAGTTTGTGCAGCGCGGCCGTCCGCTCGTATGGGGTGTGACACTGCGCATGAATGTCGGCCGGTAAATTTTTTTGATTAGATTTAACATTTACTATATTATTCGATATGAGATACGACAGAAATATTATGTATTTTTGTCGTTCCAAATCAAAATCACAAATCTAAATATTTCTGATGAAAATTATCAACTCTATCAAGATGCTCGCCGTGATGTGTGCTATGGCGTTGGCCTTCACCTCATGTTTCGACAACAATGACAACAACGACGACGAACTCATCACCGTGCATCCCATGCACTCATGTTATGCGGCCGTGACAAATATCGCTACCGGCGAGACCACCTATAGCAAGGAGATGGCATTTGCCCTCACCCTCAACTGGACCACCGGCAATGCATCGTTTCAGTTTACGGGGCTGATGATCGATGGTAAGAACCAGGGTATTCTCGATTTTAAGAACCTTGCCTTCAAGAGCAACGAGACAACCCACATCTGCTCGATCTCGGCTCCGGGCGTCACCGGGGGCAACCAGCAGGTCGGTGTCACCAGCTCGCTCACTTCGGTCGAACTCAAATGGCTCGACCGTCTTGACTATGGCAACACGATTCTCAACAACTCGCAGCGCTATGAGCCCATGTTTGTATTCTCGTTTGTGCTCGACAACAAATACCGTGTCGTAGGCTCGCGCCAGCCTTTCCTGCTCAAC
Organism: Bacteroidales bacterium; assembly: GCA_030524765.1. Lineage (GTDB taxonomy): Bacteria > Bacteroidota > Bacteroidia > Bacteroidales > Muribaculaceae > CAG-873. The sequence goes on from JAUNGA010000076.1 coordinate 2,973, forward strand.
GGCACCACCACTTCTACCTCGCAGCGCGACGGCTCTTCTTACGACAATGACAAGAGTTCATACAGCGTGGCTCTTGACTTCGACAAGATGACTGCCACAATTTCTATCACCGGTGCTCAGTTCGTGGCCAACATGCCGGCACAGAATATGACTTTCCCCTCGCTGCCCTTCACCATCGCCGACGACGGCACAATCACCATCGAGAAAGCCGAGTTTATACCCACCATCGCCAACACTCCCCAGGAAGAGTTCCCCATCTCTGACCTCAAGGCCGTTGTGATTCCCTCGACCGGTATGGTGCTTGACTTCAGCTGCAACGTGCGCAAAGTCATGATGTATGATGTTCATGCCAACGTCGACTATACATCTTACAAGAAGAAGTAAACTACATCACGTTCAGTTATATTGCGGGCACACTGTCGTTGACATGGTGCCCGCTTTTTTCGAACCGTCTCTTATGTCGGAACCGGTCAGGAGTGGCATTCGCCGAAACTGAAAAAGCATCCCCGACCCGGGGATGCTTTTCCATGATAGTATGTTCAGCGGATGATTATTTCTTGAGACCGCAGGCCGAGCAGCGCTCTGATATTTCGGTAAAGAAATCGTTGCCCTTGTCGTCGACAAGGATGAATGCGGGGAAATCTTCGACTTCGATTTTCCAGATGGCTTCCATGCCCAGCTCGGGATATTCGAGCAGCTCGACTTTCTTGATCGAGTTCTGGGCGAGTACGGCTGCCGGGCCGCCTATCGAGCCGAGGTAGAATCCGCCGTGCTTGTGGCATGCGTCGGTGACCTGCTTCGAACGGTTGCCCTTGGCGATCATCACCATTGAGCCGCCGGCTGCCTGGAACTGGTCGACATAAGAGTCCATACGGCCGGCAGTGGTGGGACCGAACGAGCCCGAAGGCATGCCGGCGGGAGTCTTGGCCGGACCGGCATAGTAGATGGGATGGTCTTTGAGATACTGTGGCATGGGCTCGCCGCTGTCAAGACGCTCTTTGATCTTGGCGTGTGCGATGTCGCGGCCCACGATGATCGTGCCGTTGAGCGACAGACGGGTCGATACGGGGTATTTGGTGAGTTCGGCCAGAATCTCGGGCATCGGGCGGTTGAGGTCGATCTTGACTACATCGCCCTCGCCGGCCTTGCGCATCGACTCGGGGATGAGTTCGCCGGGATTGGTGTCGAGTTTTTCGATCCAGAGGCCCTCGCGGTTGATTTTTGCCTTGATGTTGCGGTCGGCCGAGCAACTTACGCCCAGGCCTACCGGGCACGAAGCTCCGTGGCGGGGCAGACGTATGACACGGATGTCATGGGCAAAATATTTGCCGCCGAACTGTGCGCCCAGACCGAGACGCTCGGCCTCTTTTTTGAGCTGTGCCTCAAGCTCGATGTCGCGGAATGCATGGCCGAGCTCGTTGCCGTGGGTGGGCAGGCTGTCGTAGTATTTTACAGAGGCTTTCTTGACGGTCTCGAGATTTTTTTCGGCCGATGTGCCGCCGATGACAAACGCGATGTGGTAGGGCGGGCACGCTGCGGTGCCGAGCGACTTCATCTTCTCGACCAGGAAGGGGATGAGCTTCTCGGGATTGAGCAGAGCCTTGGTCTCCTGATAGAGATAGGTCTTGTTGGCCGAGCCGCCGCCTTTGGCGACAAAGAGGAAATGGTACTCGTCGCCCTCGCCGGCGTGGATGTCGATCTGAGCAGGCAGATTGCAGCCGGTGTTGACCTCGTCATACATGGTGAGCGGGGCATTCTGGCTGTAGCGCAGATTGTCGGTGGTGTATGTGAGATAGACTCCCTCTGAGAGACGTTCGGCATCGTCACAGCCGGTGTAGACGCGCTGGCCTTTCTCGCCGTGGATGATGGCCGTGCCGGTATCCTGGCAGAAGGGCAGCTGGCCTTTGGCGGCGACCTCGGCGTTGCGCAGCATGGTCAGAGCGACAAACTTGTCGTTTTCGCTTGCCTCGGGGTCGCTCAGTATCTTGGCGACCATAGCGTTGTGCTCGCGGCGGAGCATGAATGCGTTGTCGTGCGTGCACTGGCGTGCGAGCACGGTGAGTGCCTGAGGGTCAATCACCAGGAACTCGTGGCCGCCCCAGTTCTCGACTTTTACATAGTCAGACGTGAGGTGGTAGTATTCTGTGGTGTCCTGACCGAGGGGAAACATCTCCTGATACTTGAAGGGTTTTGTAGCCATGTCGTTTAGTTATGCGGTTTGTTGTGTTTGTTTTCGTATCTGCAAAGATAGTTCGAATTAATTTAAAACGCAAATAAAACGTTCAATCGAATCGGCTGTGCAGCTCGGCCAGGCATATGTCGCGGCTGTCGCCATAGGGGCGGCTGACATGCATGACGATGCGTAGCCAGCGTCTGAGCCGGGGCGTCAGCGACGACAGATCGTCGGCGGCGATCACGGCGTCGGTACGGTGGCGGAAGACGGTCTCGGTGCGGGTGCGTGGCACTGACTGTGGTATCGATGCCATGGCTCGGTCAAACTCGGCACGCTGGCCGGGATCGATGCGTAGCCGGCGCGACAGTATGTTGGCCCGCCAGCTGTAGAGTGTGTTTTCGAGTGGCGATGAGTCTTCGTCGCGTTGCGGGTAACGACCCTCGCGTTCGATAAATTTCATAAAGGCGTCAAGCCGTCGTTCGAAATCGTGCCGCGAACGTTTCGGCTCGCGGCGTGTGGCTCCGGCATATTGTATGTCGGTGAGGCCGAATCCATCGGCATACTGCACAAACCGCCCTCGGCTGTCTCCGGTCATGGTGGAGTAGAGGCTTGATGCCGTTGACTCGGGATAGTGTCGCCTTATCTGTTCGAGCAATTGCTCTACAGGCATTGGGCGGCCGGCACGTGACAGGCAGTCGATGAGCAGGTCGCGTATGCTGCCGTAGTAGACGTGTGTCCAGCTGTCGAGACCATAAGTCGACTGTTTGCCGATCGAGCGGATGGACGGATGTGCCCAAAGCATGCGGCGCAACTGTTCGGGCGATGTGAAGCGATGGTGCGGAAACCGCTGCTTGAAAGCATCGAATATCGCCGATATGTGCATTACATCGCCATGCTCAAGCAGTATCTTGTAGCACTCGACCCCGACATCGATGTGTGTGCGTGGCAATTCGATATGGACGGGGCCTGCCGCCGTGCAGCCCATCGCGTTGACGGCTATGTGGGTGGCGAGTCGGGTCGTGTCAGGGTCTGATACGAAGCCGTTGTCGGTCATGAAGTCTGCCAGGTCGACAATGCCTGTGTCGCAGCGGCGCTCGTGCACAGTGCGGTCGAGTGCCGCTATGAGACGGCGTATGTCTACTTTGTCACATAGCCTGCGGCTGACCGCTATGCTGAACCGGTCGTGCTCATAGAGCGTGTGGCCGAATAGCAGCGGCAGCACACGCACGAGGGCACGCACACGCACGTTGACGTTCTCGTCGGCGCGTATCTTCTCAAGCGGGTTGCCGGGCGCGTTGCTGACATATGCCGCATTGCTCAGATCGGGATAGAGTGCGGCGGCGTCGATGTCGCGGAACCATTTGAGATTGATCATATGCGGACCGGCCTCGGCGAGTTGTCTCACGCGCTCGGTGCTGATGCCGTGTTCCTTGGCAAGCATGCGGGTGGTCGAGGGCTCATCGTTGGTGAGGCCTTTGATGAGACGGAATATACGGTCGTCGCGCATCGGGCTATAGTGTATGTACTGCTCTATGATATGGAAGAGAGGCAGTCTGCCTGACGACTCGATGTAGCCGGTGACAAACCGGCGTGAGGTGCCGAAGAGGAAAGGGTAGGTGAGATCGATGCGATGCCGCAGCAGCATACGCCCGTCCATCGATGCGATGCGGTGGAATGCCCTGCTTGTTTCGACGGCAAATGCGTATGCGATGGCTACAGTCTTGCGCATCTCGCGGCCGTCGGGACACAGGGCCACATAGTCGGTCAGCGGATGGCCGAAGAGACCGACGATTGTCTCGACAGGTTGCTCGCGGTCGTTGATGAGTGTGCGTGCCCTGGCCGGCAGTCGGCTCAGCGTGCGGTTGAAGTAATCTACAAAGGCGCAGCGGCTTTCCGGGGTCATGATCACACGATAGATCTGCAGGGGTGTCGGTTCGGGATCGGTGTCGCGCATGATGGCGGCGAGCCGGCGCAACCGCTCGGTGGCAGGCGATGATGTCAGAGCCGGTTCGGCTCCGGCGAGGGCTGCGAGAGTTTCGACGAAGTGGCGCAGCATGCGGTTGCGCAGACGTGCGTGGGGCAGTGTGGTCTGCACTTTGATGTCGAATATGCCGGCGGCACCTCGGCCGATATGGTCGACGAGATGTCGGGGTGTGTGAAATTCGCGGGTGAATATATCGGCGGCTGTCAGTCCGAAGTGTGTGAGTGTCTTATGGAATGCGCGCTCGGCAACAGCTGCGCCTGGGTCTCTGTCTTTGCTTGGACCGGGGTGCAATAGGTTATAGGTGTTATTTGTGTTTTGCGGCATGTGATGGAAATCTGGATAGACGTGTTAAAAAAATCTGATATTTGCAAAACTATGGAAAATTTGTTAATAATCCAAATTTTTGTAAAAATTTTCATGTTTTAGTTAAGAAAGCCCCGTATAAAAAACGGACGCGCCCCGGGGAGCGCGTCCGTTGATATGAAAGTGGTGTATGTGATTACTCGTAGATGAGCTCGAAATCGTCGAGCCACATGGTCGATCCCTCGCCGCCGACAAAGTAGTCGCCGCCGATAGATGCCGAGGCGGTGCACATTATATATGTGGGCTTGACATTGGTGCGGTTGTAGGTCAGAGGTATCTCAAACTCGATCATGCCGTCGCCGGCAGTTGCCTCGTTGAAGATGATCTCGCCATAGGCGATGACATTCGACGCATTTTTATCGAAGAGCTGACGGTTGGCGGCTTTGGTCCTGACAATCATAGGATAGCTCTTGCCGGTTTTGTCATCTTTTTCCATATTCGAGCCGTCGAGCAGAGCGATGTAGATGATACCCTTGTCGAGATCGCCTTTCTTGAGGTCGGCGTAGTCTGCTTTCTCGTGTGTGACAGCCTTGGGCTCATAGCGTACCCAGCCTTTGAGTTTGGTGGGACGCGACTGCCATGAGCGGCCCCAGCCGAGCACACCGTTGGTGCCGTCGGTGCGGATGAATTCGCCTACAAACATGTTGCCTGCGGCAAAGGCTCCGAGGATGCCGGCGCCGGCAAACTGCGAGCGGAGCTGCACCGAGTAATTGCCCGAGTGCTTGTATTCGCTGCTCGATTGGGTGGGATTGACACCTACCAGAGGAGCTGATGCGGTGTTGCCCGAATCCCAGAATTTGTTGCTTGCTGATGCGCCGATTATGACGATCTTGCCATCGGCGCTCCAGTTCTCGAAACCTGACTCGGGGAACTGGCTTGCGGCCTCGGTCGAGAAGGTCTTGATGTCCGAACCGATGAAATCGGTCGAAGCGGCGACATATTCGTAGGTGGTACCCGGCTCGAGGCCTGTCAGGGTAGCCGAGAACGTCTTGCCGTTGACCTCGGCTGCGGCATCGGTCCATGACTGTGAGCCATGCTTGCGGTATTTGAATGCCGGCACGGCGTCATCCTTGACAACCTCACCGTAGATGGTGGCGCGGGTGGCCCATATGCCGGCGAGCATATCGGCTGTCATGCCGGATGTGCTGACGGGCGCGTCAGAGATGATGATCTGCAGAGTGGCCTGCGAGGTCTTGCCGTTGACATCGGTGACGGTGACTTTTATGGGATACTCTCCGTTGTCGAGGGTATTGGTGAATGTCTCCTCGAAGTTGATCTTGATGTCTGAGATGTCTTCGTCGGTATTGTAGTTGTAGACATAGTTGATACCGCCGGCCTCAACTTTGGCACGTACGTCGTCGCTCATGCCGAAGAGCTCGAAGTCGTCGCCGCTGATGCCGAGTTTCGACCCTATGCCGGGGCATTCGATCTCGATGCGGTCGAGGGCTGCCGAACCGACGATGTAGAGCGATTTGCGTCCGACGGCGCCTTTTTCGCCGCGGACAGGCTCGTTGATGTCAAAATTGAAGCCCGAGATGGTAGGTGCGACGGGTATCTTTACGAGCACCTCTTCGGTGTCGATCTCAGCCTCGTCAATCTCGATGGTGAGGTATCCGCCGCCGACGGGTTCTACCTCGCCGTTGCAGTCGACCTGTAGGGTATATAGAGTGGCGGGCTTGCAGTCCTTGATCTGGCCGCTCTTGGTGTAGGTCGATCCGTCGGCACGGCGTCCTGTGAGAGTCCAGTCGAGGCTTTTGTCGCGTGAGTTCATCATGAAGAAGCCTCGCTCGTCGGTGCGGCCTACGAAGTCGAGCGATGCCTTGGCATTGGCAAGGCCCACGGTCATGGTGTAGTCGGTGAGTACATCATCTACGCCTGCGCCATACTTGACGGCTACGACCGAGTTGGCCACGCGGCAAGTGATGGTCACCTGTGTCTGTGCGCCGTTCTTGACGGTGAATTCCTCGCGGCCTTTGAAGTATATCTTGTCTTTTGCGGCGGGGACAGAGTCACCGGCCCAGGCCTCGGCGATATAATTGTCAGATACGAGACGGATACCGCCCTCAGGCACCTCAGACATGTTGTTGTAGCGGCGCACAAGGCCTTTGGCGTTGGAGATCCATACCATGCAGCTCTGCTCGATCTCCTCAGACACTGAGCGCGACTCGAGTTTTGAATTGAGTGTGGTCGACAGGTAGATCTTACCCTCACCCTTGAGCTCGAAAGGCTCGTCGCTGACACAAGCGGTGAGAGCCGAGACAGCCAGCACCGATGCGGCGGTATATTTGATGAAATTTATTGCCTTTTTCATAATCACGAGTTGAATGTAAGGGTTTTGGCAAGTTGGTTGCCTTTGCTGTCAGTGACTGTGATGGTAAATTTGTGTTCACCGTGGAAGCCGCCCAGAAAGGGTACGAGTGCGGTGATGTCGAAGGGCACTTCGGTGGCTCCGATCACATCGTCGCCTGTCTTAAGGCTGATGCTCTCGAATGCTTCCTTATAATCTCCGGGATAAGCGAGGTCAAAGTCAAGAGGTAGCAACTCACCTGCCGAATTTAGGAATTCGTCGTTGTCTGACTCGATCTTGACACGGAGATTGGCGATGCCTTCCTTGGCTTTGATGGTCACGAGATACGGTTTGCCTTCGACTACGGCGTTGGGGCTGTCCCATGAGAGGTCGGTGTCATAAATGATGGCGTCTTCTTTGGGGTCGTCGGGATTATCGGGATTGTCGGGATTATCTGGAG
>JAUNGA010000077.1 GCA_030524765.1 Bacteroidales bacterium
GAGGAAAGGAAACGAAAGTAGGTCAGAAAACTTTCGTTTCCCGACCTACTCGATTCCATGCTGTGTTATTTCAAATCGATCTCTTTCGGATCGACTATGTTGTGCAGGATGGCATAGATGATGAGAGCGGCGGTCGAGTGTAGATTGAGTTTCATGCTCAGATTTTTGCGGTAGGTGGTTATGGTGTGGAACGAGAGGCAGAGGCGGTCTGCAATCTCCTTATTTGATAATCCATACGCGACAAGGCGTATGATTTCTTTTTCGCGTTCACTCAGGGTCTCGGTTTTATCGTTGGCCTGAGACCGGTAGTCGTCTTTTCCTTGTGTCGGTTTCTGTCTTAGGGCCGCCACACGTTTCTCAAGCATCTCGACGGCCGGCACGAGCAGACGGTTCTCTATATTGCAGTGGGAGATGAGATCTTCTCCGCAGGCCCTTATACTGAAAAGAGCCTGATTGAGGATGCGTGTGTTGGGTATGGGATAATGCTGTAGAAAAAGGTCTTTGAGTTCTGTCAGTTTTGACGCCATGCTGTTGTGTTTGGTCGCGAAATCCTTTATATGGAAATCCGGATTACGGATGCCGTTCTGCAACTGCTCGATGTAAGGAAACACCACATCGTCCTCAAAAGCCATGTGGTTTCTGACCTCGTCCATATACTCATCAAAGAATTTTATGAGATACAACGCCACATCGGTCAGTTTGGGATGCCGCACGCCTTGCACCAACGTGACCTTTATGCCGGGCAGAGTGAAATCGAGTATGTATGAGTGTGCCTCCTTCAGATAATCCACTAATGTCGGGAGATGTATCGGGAGGTTGTCGAAATTGCGATTACCGATAAGATTTGCCACTGCAAGAAATGTCGCACAGTCGATACCGTTGTCAGCACATACCCTCTGTATAGTTCCGTTGCCGAATCCGAACGGAATCTTGAAACGGTTAAGCACTAACAGTAATTGACCGTTATCCTCAATAATGTCGCGTATCCGGTCAGATGCGGTATATATACCCGATGTCCCGATCATATCTAATGCCATTTATGGAAACGTGAAAAACACGGCGCGAAGTTACCGTCAATACATAAAATATGCCATACCTAAAAATGGTGAAAATGCGCCGGGCCTTTTATCGGCAATACCCTCGATGCAGTATAAGATCCGGCGCCATATCCTATTTTTAGGATGTCGAGACAGTGTCTAACGACGTAATTCTCCAATATTTGGGTATTTTACAAATGTGCGGAAGACAATAATTTTGCAGCCGGAAAATCAATTAACAAATAACGAAATAATCAAATGAAGAAACCAATCATTGCCACAGCTGTGTTTCTGGTATCCTGTATATCGGCTTTTGCCGGGGAGACAGCTCTGAAGATGCTGATGACAAATGGTGAGACAGCGTGGTATGTGCTAAACGAAAGGCCACAGATCAGTTTTTCGTCAGACAAAATGATCATAACCACCGATGACGCGTCAGCCGATGTGGCCCGGGCCGATGTGGTCTCTATGAATTTTGAAGAATATACGCCGGCCCTACTTTCTGAGATCGGTGTTAGCGACAGTTTTATAAGGTTTACCGGCAATAGTGTCGAGGCACCCGGCATGCAGGTGCAGCTCTACTCGGTCAATGGATATCTGACAGCTTCGGGCTATGAGTCCGTTTCCACCACTGACCTTGACAAAGGCCTCTACATCGCACGCGCAGGCAAGCAATCGTTGAAAATCATAATCAGATAATAAAAAAATCAGAAATATAATGAAAAAAGTCATACTCACTCTCGCGATCTCATTCTCCGCTCTCATTTCACAGGCTCAGTCTGAGGTAATGAAAATCGAACTCAATAACGGACAGACTCAGACCGTCCTTGTCAGCGACATAAAGGAAATCACGTTCGAAGTTGATGGCAATAACCCTGCATCACCTTATCTCGGAGCCTTCACAGGCACCAACACTGTGGTCGTCGGCGGCATGTTCACCTACAGCGCCGAAAATGTCACTTTCGACATCGAGCAGGCCGGCGACGGAACTCTCACCGTCAACATCCCCCAATACTGTCTGACCGGCACCGTCATGGGCGACCTCACACTCGGCGCCTATTCTATCGAAGGTCTTGCATTTGATGATGAAAAGCAGGCTTACTGCCGCAACTACGGTGACGACGGGCTGTCGATGCACTTCACTGCAGTGCAGAACGGCACAGTCAGCATGGATAAAGATTATAATTTCAATCCCGGGAGTGAAATAACGGTTGAAAAGACCGATGCAGGCATAAAAATCACCAATAAGTTCAAGATTGGGGCGATGCCTTTTGATCTTACAGCTACTTTCGAGGGAGTGAAATGAGAATAACCACAAAGGTTTTAAACATTGCCGGAGCGGCAGCGATATTGCTGCCGCTCCAGTCTTGTGACGGGATCTTTTCAGGATTATATGACGAGACGCCCGCAGAGGTGACAAGAACCGTTGAGGGGCAGCTCTATCTTGACGCATCAGACTGGGGCAAGTGGCATTATCTCGATCTGGAGGCGGTGGCCGACAGCATTCGCAGTAACCCCGGCTATAATCCCTCTTCGGCATGGGAAACAATGGATATCCCGACATCTGTTTCCGCAACGACGGATGCTGACGGTCTGTCAGGATTATATACTTATTGGTATGATGTATTCGGCGAAGGTATCTCGAGGTATGAATTCAGGTCGTTCGATCCTACGTCTCCTCAGCCCGAACCTGAGAAATGGAGCATAGCCATACATCGCAATAACATCCGGACCAATCACGGCAGCATCGCGGCGACATCGTGTCGCGATATAGATCGGTTGCCCACGTCGGTTGATTTCCTCGAGTCGCTCATTTTCGAAGAAGACATATGGAGCGAAACAGACGTATGGGTCAATCAGGACAGGATGCTTATGGGGCTGATCGGAAATCAAGGAATAAAAATCAACCGCACCGGCAGTGGCTGGCTTAGGATTGACATACCACCTATGCCACCGTCGTTTACTCTCGATAATTCCGTTTTCATAGTGAAACTAAACGACGGGACATATGCCGCGCTACAGCTGGAGGATTATCAGAATGCGGCCGGTGTGAAATGTTGTCTGACAATTAATTATAGATATCCGTTATCATTTCAGTGATATGAAAGGCTACTTGGTGTCATGCTTTTGTGCCGTAGGCGCCCTCATGTGGTGTGTCCCGTCGGCTTTAGCGGGGATAGAGTCGACAGACTCTTGTACCGATCTCGACGGGTCGCTTGACGAAATTGTGGTTACGGCCGTCAGAACGCCGAAACTGCTGAAGGATGTCCCTGTGCAGACGATATTGATAACAGCCAAAGATGTGGCACGCACTGACGCTACAAACATTGAAGAACTGTTGCAGCAGGAAATGCCCGGCATTGAATTTTCATATGCCATGAACCAGCAGGTACACATGAACTTCGGTGGATTCGGAGGGCAGGGAGTGCTGTTTCTTGTCAACGGGGAGCGTCTTGCCGGTGAAACTATGGATGATGTGGATTTCAACCGGTTGGACATGTCTAATGTTGACCGTATTGAGATTGTGCGAGGCGCATCAAGCGCAATATACGGGTCAAATGCGGTCGGCGGTGTCATTAACATTATTACAAAAGACGCGCTTCGTCCATGGGACATAAAGTTGAACGCAAGAATAGGGAAACACCGTGAGCAACGTTATTCGCTTACGCTGTCCAACAGATATAAAATCGTAAGTAACGTCTTGTCGGCTACACTCTATGGTATTGACAATTATAATGTGGAGAGCGGACCGGAGCCTGCGACAAGAGTATTCACGACGGTGTACGGGAATAAGACATGGAATTTTAACGATGAGTTTACGGTAAGGCCGGCGGATAATGTCAGACTGACAGCCCGCGGAGGATATTTCCGCCGTCAGCTGACACGCACATATGATACCCCCGAGCGGTACCACGATTATACCGCATCGGTACGGGGGGAATGGAATCTCGACACTTCCAACTCGCTCAGTCTCTCATATGCGTTCGACCAGTATGATAAGTCTGACTTTCACCGTCTCTCGGGACTTGACATACGTAGCTACAGCAATGTGCAGAATTCGGTACGGGCTCTATACATCCACTCTTTCAATGGAGGCGATATACTGACGGCGGGTGCGGACTATACCCATGATTATCTCATGAATACAAAGCTCGACGGGCGTACACGCAAACAATACGGAGCTGACGCATTCCTTCAATATGACCGGAATATCAATGACCGTATGGAGGCCGTCGGAGTGATCAGGTACGACTATATATCAGACGGGCATGTCTCGCGCGTAACGCCTAAAATATCATTCAGATACACACCCGCCGGACAATTGAATCTACGGTTGTCGTACGGGATGGGATTCCGTGCGCCTACGCTGAAGGAAAAGTATTATGATTTCGATATGGCAGGCATATGGATTGTAAAGGGAAATGCGCATCTGAAGCCGGAAAGCAGTCACAACCTCAATATCTCGGCCGATTACAGCAAACGTAACTACAATCTTACCGTAACAACCTACTATAACAAGGTGAATGACAAAATCACTACCGGGCTGCCATACTATCTGCCCGGCGATGACTCGCAGCTTTACCTTGATTATGTAAATCTCGACGGTTATAGCATTATGGGGGCAGACGTTACGATCCAGGGACGGTGGAACTGTGGCGTGACAGCCAAGCTGGCGTATTCATACAACCACGAATTTACCGCCCGTGACAAATCGGGCAACCGGGCCAACAACCAATATATGCCCACTCGTCCGCATTCGCTGGTCGCAAGGGCCGACTGGACGCACGATTTCTCCAAGAAATATTCGCTGACGGTAGGGATAAACGGCCGGTTTCTCTCAACTGTGAGCAACAAAGAGTATAAGGATTATTATGATATAGACGCCGGGACAATTGATGTGCGTTATCCGGCATACACGATCTGGAGACTTTCGTGCTCTCAACAGATATACGACAGAGTGAAGCTGACGCTTGCCATAGACAATATATTCAATTACAAACCCGATTATTATTATCTTAATGCACCGCTTACCGACGGGATCAGTTTCCTTGCAGGAGTGAGTGTCGAACTAAATTAGAGATTCGAATGGAACGAAAAAACAAACTATATTGGTGGAAAGCGATTGCCTCTTTCCTGTTCGTGTTATTCATGATGCCCTTGGGTCATGCCCTCATGATTATCATGGAGCATACCATGTCGGAAACCGCGCTGCATTATTCGGCTTTCGCTATGGGTGCGGCCGGCATGGTGATGGTGATTGTAGGAGTGTTTGTCAAAGGCGATACCAAGCAGACCCTATGGGGGCTGTTCGGCGGGTTGCTGTTCTGGACCGGATGGGTCGAATTCCTATTCATGTACTTCGCCAACCGTTTCGGTACACAGCCGCAGCTCGACCCCGTGACCGGCGAAGTGGTGACACGTCCCGAATATCTAATCATGCCTGCGTCTTTCGGTTTCTGGATGATGATAATGATATTGTATATCTTCTGCACCCGCAATGGCTGCAATTTCATCAACTGGTGGCAGAGACGGCTGTTGGGTGACAGGCGAACCGAGATTGCCGCACGACCTATGACGCGCCACACCTCAATAGTCACATTCCTTGAACTTATGATGATACTCTGGGCATCGTATCTGCTGCTGATGTTCTGCTACGACAATGAGTTTTTAGGTGATCACCATCCGGTGACGCTCGTTGTGGGTGTCGGTTGCTTTATCGGCTCGTTCTTCATATTCGCCAAACAACTGCGCATTCCCTCGTGGGGAGCGAACATAAGGATGGCGATTGCCACGGTGATCGTGTTCTGGACTCCGGTGGAAATAATGGGCCGCATGAATATTTTTCAGGAAATCTGGATTGCTCCGATGGAACACAAGGCCGAGATGATTGTGATTCTTGCCGCATTTGTCGTGCTTGGACTGTATCTGTGGCATGTCGCCGGGGAAAAGAAACAAACAGCAGAACAATGAAGAAACTGTCGTGGCACAGGCAACATAAATGGCTCGGCCTGATATGTGGATTTTTTCTGACAGCTTTTTGTGTGTCAGGGATTGTTCTCAACCATCGTCAGTTATTCGGCAATATCGACGTCAGCCGAGGGCTTCTGCCGACACGCTATCATTACAAGGATTGGAACGGTGGCCTCTTGCGGGGTACCGTTCCTTCAGATTATGGCACACTGATTTATGGCACAAACGGTGTGTGGTGTGTCGATAGTCTGAACGGAGATATACGTGATTTCAATATCGGATTTCCTGGCGGAGCCGATTACAGAAATGTACGCAGGGTCGTAAATACGGAGAACGGCATGCTGATTGCGGTGACCCCGTTCGGCGCATACAGGCATTCAGCCGATATCGGCTGGGTGAAGTTGGATATTGCCATTGACGGTGATGAACGCCTTACCGACGTTGAGGCATCGGGGGATTCGATTGTCGTTCTCGGTCGATCGGACATCTATGTCGCCGTATCACCGTATCTCGTCTTTGATAAAAAAGAATTGTTTCCTTCGCCGGATAGCGACGGGAAAGTGTCGCTGTTCCGTACCGTATGGACAGTTCACAGCGGAGAGATCTACGGGCTTGCGGGCAGACTCTTTACTGACATGATCGCCTTGATACTGTCGATTCTTGTTGTCACAGGGACAGTATGTTGGTTCTTACCTTTATATCTTAAAAAGCATAAGGCCGGTTTCCGTCCGATGAGATTTATGAGATTCAATATTCTGTGGCATAATAAGATCGGCCGTCTGACAATCGTTCTTACGGTCTTTATCGTCTTTACAGGATGGTGTCTGCGACCTCCGGTGATGATACCATTGGCTATGACAAAAACTGCAGTTATTCCCGGCAGTTCATTATCGAGCGATAATGTATGGCATGACAAACTCCGGGCGATACGTTACGATGACAGATCTGGCGACTGGTTAATATCAACCTCAGATGGATTTTTCACGATAAAATCATTTGACGATGTGCCAAGAAAGTTATCGGGCGCGCCACCGGTCAGCGTTATGGGCATCAATGTATGGGAAAAAAGTGACGATGATAAATGGCTATGTGGTTCGTTCAGCGGAATGTATGAATGGGACAGATCGTCAGAAGTTTCTTCGGATTATTTCACTCACGAGATCGCTGAAGATAAACCGGGGTCTCCATTTGGGAGAAAAGCTATATCAGGTTATTCGGCTGATCTGACCGAGAATCCGTTTGTCGTCGAATATTATGACGGCACTGATGCGCTTGTGCAACCCGAAGAGTTGAAACATTTGCCGATGTCGTTATGGAATGTCGCATTGGAGATACACAGCGGCCGCATGTTCATCGGTCAGATTGCCACATATATATTTATATTCATATCGGGTCTCGCAATCATATGGTGTCTCATAAGCGGGTATAAGCTCACGACACGTGGCACTAACTGAAGAGTCAGGTACAGAGGAACGGATCGATGCCGGCAAAGAAAAATTTACCCCGGCGGCGGACCGTCGGGGCGGAGAGAGGAGAGTGTAAGGGATTACTTTATGAGCTTGCAGAGGGCGTCGATCGAAGCGGGGAAATGACGGGTCTGAAGCTCGTGTGCCATTGTCGGGTCTGACTTTCTGAGCATATCGGCATATCGGTCGGCTGCAGTGGCTGTCATAACATTGAGCGAGAGTGCCCGGCTATAATATTCGGCGGCTTTTGTACGGTCGGCGGTCACGAGACGCCCTTCGTAGTACATGTCGCCGAGAGCACATAGCGCGAGTCCGCAGTCGCCGCATAATGGCGATGCAAGATATTGCAGGGCTTTGTCGGCGTCGGTGCCGGTGGCCTCGGCTCCTGTCTCGTACATGCGTCCCAGCAGATAGGCTGCCAAAGCATCTGTCTCGGCAAGACGCGAGAGCTCTTTGACGGCTTTTTTGTAGTTGTGCTTGGCATAGCCGGGCTGGGCGAGAGTGTAGTATTCCATGACCTCGCCGATGGTCAGTCGGGCTTTTTTGACAGTCTTGAACATTTTGATGGCCACGGCATAATCTTTTGTGTGGAGGGCCTTGACACCGAGCATGAAGCTGCCGAACCGGGTGTCGAGTACCGATGTCGAATCGCCGGGAGTGAACATCGCCTTGATCTGTGGGCTGTATGAGTTGTTGTCGGCCACGAGGGTCTGCAGATACCATGCCGCACGTGCGATATCGTTTTTGCCGATCAGTATGCGGGCATACTCCCAGCGGGCGCGGTTGTTACCGGCATCTGCCGCACGGCGGTACCACATGTCGGCTTTCTGCTCTGATTTTGTGGTGCCTGTGCCGTCGCGGTAATCGCGTGCGATTGCAAGCTGTGCCGCAGGCATCCCGGCTTCGGCGGCCTTGAGCATATAAATGAATCCCAGGGCCGGATCGGCCTTGACGCCCTTGCCCGAGGTGAGCAGGTCGCCGTAATAATAGAGGCAGGTGCGGTCGTCGCGCAGAGCGCCGCGCTTGAACCATTTGGCCGCTTCGCGGGGTCTCTTATCGTTGAGCAGAGTCAGGGCGAGCTCGCGTATGGCATCTATCGAGCCTTTCTCGGCGCCTGGTGTCAGGTAACGGGCCGCGGCGGTATAGTCTTTGTGGCAGCCGATGCCCTGCGCATAGAAATGGCCTATGAGTGAGCTGTCAAAGATGCTGCCCGAGTCGGCACGGCCGAGGATCGCCTCGAAGAGAGCCTTGTTGCCCTTGCGCACCGATCGTTCATATAGACCAATGGCACGGGTTGTGTCGGGCGCGTTGACACCGTTGCCGGTCTGATAGCACATGCCCAGATTGCCGATTGCCTGCACATTGCCTTTTTCGGCGGCCGTGGCCCAGAGTTTGGCTGCGGTCTTGTAGTCTTGCATCAGGTTGCGTCCGGTGTAATACCATCCGCCCAGTATATTCATCGCTGAGGCATCACCGCTCTCGGCGGCCCGCACGACCCGCATGATGCTGTCGCGCGAGACGGTTTCTGATTTCTGGGCCCGCATCGTCAGAGGAGCGAGGAGGATGAGGGCTGTTATAATGTTGATGAATGATTTCATGGTGCTTGGTCGGTTAATGCTTTGATGCGTCGAGAAACTGCATAGGTGTGCGGCCCATTACGATGATGTCGCCGAAGTTGAGCCCCAGTGATTCGCCCTGTGTGATCTCGCGGTCGTTGACCCTTATGGGATTAAGGCTCTTGACGACCTTGAGGACGAATGCCGAGCCTCGGCCTCCATGAGCCGGAAAAGCCTCGATGACCGCGCTTTGGCGACTGATCGACGAATCGCCCGGTATCGAGATGTCAGAGGGGTAGTCGTCGTCGCTGCGGCCTATTGTCCAGCGGCCCATGCAACCGATGGGAAAGTCTTTGACCGTGTCGGGCAGCCACGGGCGGTGCAGTGTGACGCGCAGTACGGGCGAGCAAGTGGCTGTGGTGTCGTCGGCCACAAATGTGCCGCTATATGCTCCGCCACCGCTGCCTGCAATGATCGTGCCCGGAATCGGTTTGTCGGCTGCGGGCGCGGGTTTGGGGCGCGGAATCTGCAGGCCGCCCATTGCAACAGGTGCGGGCGATGCCTTGAATCTGACCGGCACCATGGCGCCGCAGCCGGGACAGGTGTATTTGAGTGTGGCCTCACGCCCGGGATGCTTGACAGTGAATGTCTTTCCGCACGAGCGGCAGGCAATCTTGACTAATTTCTGCTGTGTCATGGCTTATCAGATATCGTTGATGTCTATAATGTCGGTCGGGGTGTCGGTGTCATCGATAATATCGGCCTCGATGTCTTCGTCGAGACCCGGGTCGAGATTCTCGTCGTAGGCCAGATAGCCCTCTTTGGCGTCGGCCTCGGCATCAGACACGGTGAGGAATGAGCCTTCGTTGGCCGGGACGATGATACCGCCGTCGTCAGGGCGCCATTGGTCAAATAGACCGTCGCCGTCGAGATCGACCATTGTGCCGGTGTTGCCTTCACTGTCGATATATCTCGCCTCGATGGTCTCGTTGCCGTTGATGTCATAAACAGTCTCGACCTCGGTGAAATTGAATTCACCCTCAGAGTCGAGGTCTTCGGGATCGATTTCTTCTCCAGCTATGATTGCGTCGGCTATGTCATCGGGATTCTCGACAACATCGATCTGCGGCTC
>JAUNGA010000078.1 GCA_030524765.1 Bacteroidales bacterium
TGAACCGGGTAAGGGATCTACGGCGTTACTTTTGCCTTAAATGAAAGAGCCGTGTGTTTTACAGCACTTTTTGAGTAACTTTGCGGTATGTATCAGCAATTGCGGTGCGTGGCGTTGCGCACAATAAAGTATGACGATCGTCGGTCGATAGTGTCGGCCTGGAGCGAGCAGCTTGGCCGGGTTTCGTTTATTGTGCCTGACGGAGCGTCGCGTGAGGCTCGCCGACGCAGGGCGCTGTTGATGCCTCTGAGTCTTTTTGAGGGTGTGTCTGATGTGCGGTCAGGGCGCGATCTGCTGAGTCTGCGCGATTTGCGTCCGGCGTTTGTGTTGCCCGAGCTGAGTTGCGACCCTGTGAAAGCTATGGTGGCTATGTTTCTGGCCGAGGTGCTCGAGCGGGTATTGCGCGAGGCGCAGCCCGACCGGCTGTTGACGGCCTTTTTGTTTGAGTCGGTGGTGCGTCTCGACAGTATGTGCGACCGCACGGCAGTGGCTAATTTCGCGCTTGTGTTTCTGTATAGGCTTGGTTATTTCGCCGGTATACAACCCGACGGGTCGACGTGGCGACGTGGCCGTTTCTTCGATATGACGGCGGCGTGTTTTCGTCAGTCGGCGGCACTTGAGGGCGAGTCGCTTGACCCTGATGCGGCGCGACTGGTAAGGCTGCTTGACGGTCTGACCTATGACAATTCATGCCATCTGCATCTGCCGCGCGGTGTGCGTGGCGGGTTGCTCGACGGTATCCTGCGTTATTATTCGCTGCATCATACGCCGTTGGGCGATCTGAGATCACTTGAAGTCGTGCGCGATATGATGTCGTAAGAGCCGATATTTGTTGATGGCTCAGATTTGTTATGAAATCATGTATCCGAGGCCGGTGCGGTTGACGATGCAAGAGCCAATATTTCCGAGCTTTCGTCTTAGCCGAGAGATGTTGGTGTCGACGATGCGGTCGTTGGCGCCTGTGCCGTCAGGCCATACGTTGCGAAAGATCTCTATGCGCGAGGTATAGGTGTTGACGTTGCGCAACAGCAGCTCAAGTATGGCGTACTCGGTGTTTGACAGACCTACCGGCTCGCCATCGATTGTGACGGCCTTGTTGACCATATCGACAGTCATTTCCTTGAACCGTACTATGCTGGCGTCGTCGATGCTCGAAGCCGTGCGGCAGCGTCGTCGCAAAACGGCGCGTACGCGAGTAAGCATCTCGCGCAGCGAGAATGGTTTGCGCACGACATCGTCGGCGCCTGCGTCGAGCGCGTCGATGAGCAGTCGCTCGTTTTCAAGGTCAGAACAGCATATGATGCCTACTGATGCTCCGCGGGGTGTCGATTTGATTGATTCGATGAATTCTACCCCCGAGGGATTATCGTCGGCCGCGTCGATTATGATCAGGTGTATGCAGCTCAGCGATGCGGGTGTGACATCGGCGGTGTGCTCGATGACCGACACGGCATATCCCTCGGTCCTCAGATTGAGGCGCAACAGCTCGCTGATAGCGTGGTCGCTGTCAATTATCAGTATATTACCAAGAGATGCTTGAGAAATCATTGTGTTTTTAATGTCGGTTTATCGTCAATGCAAATCTAATGTTAATTTTTGATATGGTCAATAGTTGTAACAATAGCGCATCCGGTTTGTCACCGAAATTTAACTTTCAGACAAATGTAAACCGATTTAATGGGAAAAATGTAAGAATTGCCCCCGAATTGCTATACTTCTGTAACAATCCGGGGGCTGTTTATGTGTGCAGATTGTATTATATCAGACGGTTTTGTGACGGAAGGTATCCTTCAGAGTGTCGACTACATTGATGATATAGTCGCCGGTGCGTTCGAGGTCGCTGACAATATCCATGTAGTATATGCCTGCCTGATATTCGTAGGTACCTTTGTTGATGTTCTCGATGTTGGCCGAGCGCAGTGAGTTGCGCATGTTGTTGATCTCACGCTCTTTGTTGTAAGAGTCGATGAGCGAGTGTTCCTGCACGTTCTCAAGATCAGATAGCTCGGCGGTCATGAGCGACATAGCCTGGTCGACATATTTATACATTGTGTCGATATTGCTGTAGATTTCGTCGTTGAACTCGGCATGACTCTCGATCTTGCGGTTGAGAATCTTGCCTACGCCGAGGCAGCAGTCGGCTATACTCTCGATCTCGCTGATGATGCCGAGCATGGCGGCGATGCGCAGCTTACCCTCGTTTGAGAGGCGACCTTCGGCGCATCGGTTGAGATAGCGGGCTATTTCGAGTTCCATGCGGTCTGATATGTCTTCGTATTTCTCGAGGCGTGAGTAGAGCTGGTTGAATTCCTCGCTCTTTTCTTTGGTGTGAATCAGCTGGTGAGCCATGCCTATCATGCGTGCGACGCGCTGGGCATAGATTGCGATCTCTTTTTCGGCCTGGGCTATGTTGAGCTCAGAGGCGTTGACCATACCGCGCGAGATGAATTTGAGTGTGAATTCGTCGTCTTCGCGGTGTTTTGACGGTACGAGCCACTCGACAAGCTTGACATAGACCTTTGTGAGCCATATCATGATTGCCACGTTGACGAGATTGAACGTGGTGTGAAACAGCGACAGGCCGAACGATACGCTCATCTGCATGGCGGCTATATTCTTGATTACATCATGGCCGGCCGGGAGCGAGTTGTCGAAAAGGTGGTTGTAGATGTCGGGGTTGGTCTGCTCGAGGTTGGTCACGTATCCGTAAAGAGCGTTGGGATCGCCCTGGCCGATGGCCTCGGTGAGCCATGCGTTCATGTCGGCGAACGGCATGAATACGCATATGCACCATAATGTGCCGAGCAGATTGAACAGCAGGTGGCCCATAGCCGTGCGCTTGGCTGCGACGTTACCGCTCATGGAGGCGAGCAGCGGTGTGATGGTCGTACCGATGTTTGAGCCGAGCACCACTGCGCAGGCCAGGTCAAATGTAATCCAGCCTTTCGAACACATGATCAGCACGATGGCGAATGTAGCTGCCGACGACTGTATGATTGCCGTGACGATGAGGCCCACGAGCATGAACAGTATGATCGACCAGATGCCCATGGAGGCATAGTTGCGCAGATAGGCAAACATCTCGGGATTTGACTGCAGATCGGGCACATAGTTGCTGATCATGTTCAGACCCATGAACAGTAATGCGAAGCCGATGAGGAATTCGCCTATGCTCTTGGCGCGGCTTTTGTTTGAGAACAGCAGTATCACCGCGAGACCGATAAGGGGCAATATGACGACCGAAACGTCGACCTTGAAGCCGAATAGGGCTATGATCCATGCAGTGAATGTCGTACCGACGTTGGCGCCGAATATGACGGCCATAGATTGTGCCAGTGTCATCAGACCGGCGTTTACAAAGCTGACCACCATGACGGTCGATGCCGACGAGCTCTGTATGAGAGCGGTGATGGCGCAGCCGGTGAGCAAACCTGTAAACCGGTTGCGGGTCATTGCCGAGAGAATGTTGCGCAGGCGGTCGCCGGCGGCTTTCTGCAGGCCCTCGCTCATCACTTTCATGCCGTAGAGGAAAAGTCCGACGGCTCCGAGCAGGCCTAAAAAGTCAAGAATGCTATAGTCCATTGGTTGAGGGTTGATGTGGCTTCGTGATTATCGCGAAAGTCGCATGCAAAGATACATATTTTTTGAAAAAATATCTAATAGAGTATCTAAATTTAAAATATATCACATAATATATGTGAATTTTTCGATGTTATGGATTTTTTGATCCTGTCGCATAACTTAAAAATGATAAAAAGCCCGTCGACCGCCGGGCGGTCTGAAACGGGCTTTCCATATGTGTTTTTCGATGCGCTAAACAGATTGCTTGATCATGTTTGTCTAAGCGTACTGTCTGATGGTGTCGGTGAGCTGTTCGAGCGACATTTCGCCGCTGTCACGCCACATCTCACGGCCATCTTTGACAAGGACGAATGTCGGGAAACTGTCGACCCCGAATTGGTCCATGATCTCGGGATGTTCCTCACCCTCGATCTGCACGATATTTGCGGCTTCGCCGATTTCGGCGCGCAGCTCGGCCACGACGGGCATCATGCGCCGGCAATGGGGACACCAGTCGGCATAGAACTCGATCAGCACCGGGGTGCTGTCGGCGAGCATGCTGTTGAGTCTTGATAACATTGCGTCTGCCATGGCTTTACTATTATTTATTGTCAGACATTGCCTCTTTTATGTGGGCCTCGAGCACGTCGGCCTGCTGTACGCCTACTGCGCGCCATACGGGCTGTCCGTCGCGGAAGAGTATCAGCGTCGGCACACTCTGCACGCGGTATTGTGCTGCCAAAGCCTCGTTTTTATCGATATCGATCTTGATGATATTGGCATCATCGCCGACTTTTGCCTTTACTTGCTCGAGGATAGGCGACTGCATCTTGCAGGGGCCGCACCATGTGGCAAAGAAGTCGACAAGTGTGGGTTTCCTGTTATTGATTATTTCGGTGAATTCGCTCATAGCTTTAGGGTTTTAGAGATTGTCTGTTAAGATTGTAAAGTAAAAACGCCGATGTGGCGAAAAAGTTCAGTCGATCTGCTCATACCGGCATTTTGCCGGTGTCAGTTCCGGGACTTGTATGAATAAAGTTATTTTCTTAACTTTGTGTTGCTGCCGTATGGCATGCCAATGAGTAATTTGTTTATGAATAATAATCGATCAGGAGTGAGTGGAAAAGCTGTTCCTCGCTATTTTAAAATTAAATTTGTCTTTTTTCTTGTCTCAATGCTCTGCGTATTACCGGCATTCGCCCGACTTCCGCAATACAGTATTGTAACAACAGATATACCGACCGCCGATTCGGGCTCGATAGTCCGTTATTCAGTTCATGCCGCGACTGTTGATGACGATTATACGGTCGATGTATGGGTGCCGGATGCCTATTCGTCCGATGATGACACAGACTATCCGGTGGTTTACGTTCAAGACGGTCAAAATCTTTTTGACAAAAAATTCTCGTTCGCTAACGTGGCCTGGGAGCTGGATGGTAAAACTCAGTCGCTGATTCAAAAAGGATATATCGTGTCTCCTATCATTGTCGGTATCAGCAATCGCGGTGCCGGGAATCTCAGGGCAAACGATTATTTTCCCGAAAAAGCGCTGAATTTCATCGCTGAAGAGGATAAGTCAGATACAAAGGTGTTTCAGACTTGCGCTTCAGGGTTTTATGGCGATGAATATGCGGCGTTTGTCGCTACCGAGCTTAAACCGCTCATTGACAATCTTTACAGAACCAATCCCGACAGATCCCACACTTTTGCAATGGGCTCGTCGATGGGTGCGCTGATCTCTCTTTACTTGCTTTGCGAATACCCCGATACTTTCGGGGGAGCAGCCTGTCTGTCGACACACTGGATCGGTTCGCTCGACCTTAATGCCGACTATACCATGAACGACGATCAAGTATGCGCCAACGCAATTCTGGCATATCTTGACGCTGCATTGCCGTCTCCATCAGAGCATCGGCTTTATTTTGACCAGGGCACAACCGGCTGGGACGCGGGCTATCTTAAATATGAGCCTGTCGCCCGTCTTACCGCTGAATCGCATGGATATAGCACAGACGCCGGCACGCTTATGACCTACGATGCCCGGGGTGCCGGCCACAACGAGTGGTTCTGGCAACAGCGAGCAGACAGGCCTCTGAAATTTCTGTTGGATAAATCTTATTTCGCCTCGACGCCAGTCATCGTCACTCCTACGGTCAACGACCGGCGTTACATCAGTCTGTCGGGCCTGGTTTTCGAATGTGACGACACATCTCTGCTATGCCCCGGCATATACATAAATGCCGGTCGCAAGATTGTGATACGATAAAGGTCTCTGTAGCCAGGGTATAATGAATCGCCCCCGATGCCACGGTCATGCGGCTTCGGGGGCGATTATTTCAGATTCAATCTGCGCTGTAAGGCATCAGAGTCTTACCTTGACGGCAGTGTTGCCGCGGCGCATGATGTAGATGCCTGATTCGGGATTAATTACCTTTATACCCTGCAGATTGTAATATTCGGGTTCGGCAGTCTCATCAGTCATTATGTTGTCAATGCCTGTGGTTACCTCAATGCTCTCGATGCGGATGTTGTCGAAATACATGATATAATGGTTTTTCGGGCTGATCGCGTGTATGCCGAGCGCATAGTCGTTCGAGGCTTCGCGTGCCTTTGGCTGAGGTATATCAACGATGGCAGAGAGGGTGGTCCACTTGTTATTGGATACAAAACCGGTTTTTTTCATGACGGGCAGAGTCATGGCTTCGACAGTGCGTTCACGTCCGAGGAAGATCTCGAAGGCTTCGGTATCATACTCGGTCTTTACATCCACCGATATCTGTACCTTTGAGCTTGGGCCGAAATCAACCGAAGGCAGGATGAGCCAGTCGTCGGCGTCGCTGTTGGGATTGTAGGTATATTTGAATCCGTTATTAGATGCGAAAGACCATTCTCCCTGGATATTGCCGTAGTTGTCTACGCTTCCGTCGAGATCTATAACCTTACATTGTGCGAAATTATCTTCTGAGGCTGTGAATGTAAAGGGCAGATCACCTGCGACAATGGCTGTGGCGGTGACATTCTCTGTGACAGTCTCGCCTGTGTGCTCTCCGAGTATGGCGCGGAAACCGATTGTGTGGCTACCGGCCTCGAGGGTGAGGGCTATGTTTATGTCAGAGCCCGGCTCGCAATCGGTCATGGTGTCGGCCACCTCGTCGTCGACGAGCACTTCGAGAGTCATATTGGCGGTCAGATCATTGCCGTCGGTATCGAGAGCCGGCATGGTGACTGTAGCCGAATAAGACAGATTGTTTATCGAGCTCTCCTTTATTGCAGGTACAGCCGGAATTATTTCGGGAATGTCGGCGTCTTCGATCTTTATGTCGTTGATCCTGATCACATAATTGTCGGCTTCGCTGATTGCGTGTATGCCGAGGCAAAGCGTTGATGCGGCGGCTGCAGGCAGTTCGACTGTAGTCGAGAGGGTTTCATAATCGCCGTTATTCTGATAGTTTTCTTTTGTCATGACGGGGATTGTCATGGCAGCGACGGTGCGTGCGTCGCCGAGTTTTACTTCGAAAGCTTCGGGATAGCTACCTGTTTTGACTGAGAGAGACACCTTGACTTTGCGTGAGGCACCGAGATCAACCATGGGGAGGATCATCCAGTCGTCGGCTTTGTTTGAACTGTGATAGGTATAGACAAACGAGTTGGTCTCATAGGCCCACTTGCCGTTGTTGCCGTATTCCGATCCGTCGTTGCCGACGTCTATCGTCTTACATTGTGCGAAAGTCTCGGCCGATGCAGCCATCTCGAAGGGAAGGGTGAATACCTTTTCTTTGGCTTCGACAGTGGTTGCGGCCTCGTCGCTCTGCTGTCCGTCGAGAGAGGCGATGAAGCCTATTGTATGTTGGCCGGCAGTGAGGGTGTGGCTGAACGATGTCTCTGCGCCTGCCGAAAGGCCGGTGAGGGTGCGTACCACATTGCCGTCAACTTTACAGATAAGATTCATCGAGCCTGAGATGGCATTGCCGTCGGTGTCGAGCGCAGGCATCGTGACAGTGGCGTCAAGGTCGAGGAAATCGATTGTAATACCCGCTATCACAGGTGCCGCGGGTATGATGATGTGTTCCTTGGCTTCGACAGTGGTGCTTGCGGGCATACCGTCGATGCCGTCCTTGACAGCGATGAAATTCACAGTGTGCTGTCCGGCCCCGAGGGTGAGGTTTATGTCGATGTCGGCGCCGGCTGCGCAGTCTGATATAGTCTTTGCGGGGGTGCCGTCGACGAGTACGCTTAGATCCATCGTGCCGGTGAGCGCCTCTCCTTTGGTGTCGAGGGTAGGCATCGTCACCACAGCCGAGTAGTCGAGATATGAGATCGATTCCGACTTGATGGCCGGTGCCGAGGGTGTCACGGCGGCCTGTGCGGCCTCGATGCGGATGTCCTTGATGTATATCCATCCGCGGAAAGCCGGACTTGTGACGTGGAAACCGAGATGCCACTCTGTGTTGCCGTCGTCGGGCACCTCAACTACGGCCGACAGTTCGCCGAACGAGGTCTGCGAGAAGTCGTTTTTGGTCATTACGGTCTGCGTCATGCCCTCGACGGTGGCCGTGTGGCCGAGCATCACCTGAAAGTCCTCTTTGTCAGAGTAAGTCTCAATCATGAAAGACACCTTGACATTGCGGCTGTCGCCGAAGTCGACGGCGGGCAGTATCAGCCAGTCGTCGGCCTGATTGCTCATACTGTAGGTATATTTGAAGGCAAACTTCGGGTTGCCGTAGAACTGCCATCCACCGTTACCCTCAGCCGTGGCATCGTGGTTTTCGTCAAACGGTACGCATTCGGCAAAAGTCTCCTCAGAAGGCGTGAACGTGAAAGGCAATGTATAGTCGGCCGCCTTGGTGGTGAAAATGCTGCCGAACGCCATTGCGGCAAGAAATAATATTTTTTTCATAGAGCTGGATAGACTGAAAATGAAAGTATCCGGAAGCCGGTGAAAGCTTCCGGATCTTAATTTATTTTAGTGGTGGTAGGCTGTTTACAGCACGATCTTGGCTGTGGTGTCGCCTGCCTTTACGATATATATGCCGCGCTCAAGAGCGATGGGAGCATCAGCCGTGCCGCTGTAGACACACTTTCCTGCGATGTTGAATACGTTTGCGGTAAGGCCTTCGGCGCCGTTGATGACAATCTTGCCGTCGCGTGCAAATATTCTTGTCTCGGCCTTGTCTGACGTGATGCCGTCAATGCCTGAGAATTTGCCGATGATATGGCGGGGATTCAGATGTGCATGGTCGATGAAACGCACGGTAGTGGCATCGTAATAATCGTCGTAGTCGAGGCGTATGGGACGCACTTCGTAGGCATAGACATAGTCGTCGTCAGTGTCAGAGGTGGTGTCGATGGTGAAGCTGCGGTCGGTCACTTCGTATATTGCCGCGCCATAGTCTACCATATCGCCCGGAACCATGTCGACAGTGAGTCTGAAGTCGTTGATCCAGTAGATAAATGAGCCTGAGCCGTAGAATACCACGCGTGAGCGTGTCATGTCGATGCCTTCGATCTCTTCAATCTGCTCGGGATCGGTGAAATCCTCGATATTGGGAAATGACAGAGTCTCTGATTTTGCCGACCATTTGGTGTTCGACAGGTCAGTGTAGTGGTAGTCGTTGTTGTAGACGGGCTTGTAGTCGATGTTTTTGGGATCCCACCAGTTGGTGTTCCATGCAAAGAGTGCGAAACCGCCGGTCACGCCATAATACTCGTTGGCGAGGTTTGCCTCGACTTTGATTTCGGGATTTGCCAGATTCGACAGGTCGTAGTCGGGCGAGGCGAGATATACACCGCCGAAGATATCCGAGTTGTCGCTGCCGGGATAATTATGGAACGTATTGAGGCCGATGGCTCCCTCCATGTACCACGGGAATTTAGCCCACCATCCGGGGCACTCGGGAATAAAGTCCCATACAGCGCCGCGGCACTTGGCTTCTTTCATCGTGCCGGTCGAATGGATGTAGTCGAAGTCGGTTTCGGCCAGTACGAACGACTCGTCTTTGGTGGCCTTGTGCATCTTGTAGACGATGACCTGGAAATGATCGCAAGGTTCTTGCGAGTCGTCATAGGTCCAGGAGATTGTCACGCCGGTGTCACCGACGGTCTCCTCGGTGATGACAGGGGTCGGAAGCCATATGGCGCTTGCGCCCAGCACGCTGCCGAAGAGAAACGAGAAAACGGGTAAAAATTTTTTCATGT
>JAUNGA010000079.1 GCA_030524765.1 Bacteroidales bacterium
GTCATTCAGTTCGAGAGTACTTCCGTCATGTCCCGGCTGACCTCCCGGCTTTTTCTCGGATGGTTCGCGCAGGGACTTTGTGCGACGGACAATCTCGTCCTTCATCGGCTCTTTTGACGGCGGCGTACTGCTGTTGCCGGAGTTCTTGGGAGGTTCCTCGTATTTGGACAGGCGTTTATAGAGTTCCTCGATTTCCTTGTCCTTTTTTTTGAGCATCCGCTTCAGGTCTCGGATTTCCTTAAGCTGACCTTGGCTCGTTCGGTTAATCTGACAGATTGTAGAATGCTGCGAATCGATGATTTTCTGCATTGACTCAATCTGTGCGGACAACCCGCGAAGTACTTCTACTATGTCGTCAACCTGCTGTTTCACAGATACAAAGATACAAAATTTATCTGACACCGCCAAATAAATCAGTATCTAATTTCCGCAAAATCAGCAGACTATACACCATCAATGAGTATCGAGTCCATTAATCACGACTTTTACTGCGCGTCCGCTGAATAGTTACTCAGATTGTAGATATAAAAAAACGGTTGCGCGCATGGTGGCACACAACCGTGGTATTATTGAATCGTATATTATCAGAAATAGTACGTCAACCCTACGCTTACGCGGTTTTCGCGATAGCTTACTGCCGGACCTTTGTGCAGATCGGTCACACCGATGGCTGCGTCGATGCCTATAAGAAAGTTTTCATACGGAACGCCGACTCCGATTTTCCAAGCGAGATCGGCACGGCGCTGATAGGTTGATTCAAGAAAATCGAAAGTTTCTTCTCGTCCCGCCGCAGTCTTACCCTTGCCCTTGTCGGCGCAAGTGACGCTGAGCTCGGGGCCGGTATAAAACGACAGGCCCAAACGATCGTTGAGGTTGAGCGAATAACCGACGACAAGCGGTATGCGCACACCCAGCTTGTAGGCCGACGGACGGCTGACAGCAGCCGTCGTACCATCGCCTGATATTATCGTTGTTTCGCTGAGCTTATAACTGTCGTAGAAAAACGATACACCGGGCTCGAGATAAAAGTTTCGGCCGAGATAGATATTATTGACTACACCGACAGTGAATCCGTAGCTGTGGTCAAACATTTTCAATGAACCATCATCGAAGTGGTATTTACCGGGGATATTTATATCAAAGGCAGCCTTTACACCCCACATCGGCCCGGTATATTCGTTGTCCTGTGCAACGGCCGCGCCGGATATTCCAAGCGCACACAGCAAAAATAGAGCGATATGTTTCATGACGTCGGATTAGAAATGATACATTATATAAACGATCGTCCCGCCCGGTTTATTGCACCGGAGAACCTTTTATAGCTATATATCGGTCGCGCCGTCAAAAACCTCGACAGCCGGACCGGTCATCAACATATGCCCCGAGGGACTGACATCAATGTGCAGCCGACCTCCGTTGAGATCGACAATGACCGGCCACGATGCCAGGCCGTGCGCTACGGCAGCGGCGGCGGCGGCACAGGCCCCGGTGCCGCAGGCGTCGGTCTCGCCCACACCGCGTTCCCATGTGCGCTGACGCAGCATATGTCTGTCTACAGGCTCGACAAACTCGATATTGGCACGGTCGGGCCACACGGGGTGACATTCGAGCAGCGGGCCTATGCCCGAGACATCAAACCGCCCCACTCTGTCGACAAACACCACTCCATGAGGGTTGCCGGTCGAGACAGATATAACTTTATAGCCGCCACAGGCGGTATCCAACGTCATATCTGATGAGGCCACCCGAGGCACGCCCATGTCGACCGTCACGAGACCGTCGGCCGCGAAACATATGTCGCGCAGGCCACTCATGGTCTCTATGAGAGCGGTCGTGCCACTGACAATACCATGCCGGCGGGCATAGCAGGCGATGCAGCGGATTCCGTTGCCGCACATGGCCGCCTCACTGCCGTCGGCATTGAATATACGCATGCGGCAGTCAGCCACATCGGATTGCTGCAGAACGAGCAAACCGTCGGCACCAACACCGCGGCGACGGTCGCATAAACGCACCGCCAGCGCACCGAGATCGTCAGGCGCGACAGATCGGCAATCGATTAGCACAAAATCATTGCCCAGACCGTGCATCTTGGTGAAATGCATGCGGCTCATGAGACTGCTGCCGAAGTGTTGCCGGCCGCAAGAGCCCGGGCGATGCGGCCGAGACCCTCGGCGAGCACCGAGCGGGGCACGCCCACATTAAGTCTGACGAAGCCCGTACCCTCGGTACCAAATGAGGCACCGTCGCTCACGGCCACAGCCGCTACGTTGACAAGCATGTCGGTGAGAGCCTCGTGCGACAGGCCGGTATCACGGAAATCGATCCACAGGCCAAACCCGGCATTTGGCATCACAGCCTTGACACCGGGCATATTGTCGGCGATAAAACGGGTTGCAAACCCGCAGTTGTCGGCCAGATAAGGCAACAGCGCGTCAAGCCATTCCTCGCAACGGGTATAGGCGGCTATGGTAGAATAAATGGCAGCCACAGGCGGAGTATCAAACTCGCTGGCGTGCAACCAGTCAAACCAGCCGCGACGCAGTTCGGGCGACTGCACCACTGTCCACGCGGCAGCGATGCCGGGCAGGTTGAATGTCTTTGACGGGGCACCAAGTGTAACGGTGATCTCCGCAGCCTCGGATGAGACTGACGCGGTGGGTATGTGTCGCGATCCGTCTATGACAAGATCGGCATATATCTCGTCGCTGAGCAGCAACACACCGTATCTGTAACATATAGAGGCCACCCTACGCAGTGTGTCGGCGTCCCACTGAATGCCCACGGGGTTGTGAGGATTGCACACGATCATCATTGTGGGATGCTCGTCGGCGACGATGTGCTCGAGCCCGTCAAGATCCATCGCATAGGTTTCGCCGTCAAAGACAAGCGGATTGGTGATCACGCGGCGTCCGTTACCCTCGATGACTGAATGAAACGAATGATATACCGGCGGCTGTATGAGTATTTTGTCGCCCGGACGGGTGAAATAGTTCACACTCAATCCGAGAGCCTTTTTTACGCCAGGCACGTAATCCACTTCGTCTGGCGACACATGCCATCCGTGGCGATGGCCGAGCCACGATGCAATGCTCTGCCACAGAGATGCCGGCGGTGTGGTGTAGCCCAACACCGGACAACGCACACAATCGACGAGAGCGTCGGTTATTTCGGTCGGTGTCGCAAAATCCATATCAGCGATCCACAGTGGCAACAAGTCAGTGCGGCCATACTTCTCGGCCAGCTCGGCATATTTTGTAGCGTCGGTGCCACGGCGGTCGATCAATCGGTCAAAATCAAAAGGTTGGGTCATAGGGGCAAAATTGTACTTATTTGAAACGTCATAGGACTGCACAAAGGTAACAAAAGAAAACAGGAACAACAAGAAAAAAAGTCGCTTATTCTCTTGTATTCCTGTTTTCACAGTCATTTTCAGAGGAGATGCACCGCCGGTGCGTCTGACCGCATCACCTGACGTCGGACGAGTCGGTGTCTGGCGCCTTGTCGATCAGATCCATGAACTGGTCGAGACTCGGAGTGATGATTATCTGTGTGCGACGGTTGAGCTGTCGTCCCTCGGGGGTGTCATTGGTCGCGACAGGATTGTACTCGCCACGGCCGCCGGCAGTAAGACGCGACGGATCGACATCAAATCTGTTCTGCAGCACCTGCACCACCGATGATGCGCGCAGTGCGCTCAGATCCCAGTTATTGCGGATGTTTGTGCGGTTGATGGGCACATTGTCGGTATTGCCCTCGACCAGTACACTGTAATTTTTATAATCCTTGATGATCTTGGCGATCTTGCTCAGGATATCCATGGCGTTGGGGCTGATCTCATAACTGCCCGAACGGAAGAGCATATTGTCGGCCAACGAAATATAAACCACTCCCTTGAGCACTTTGACATCGACGTCTTTGAGCTCGTTTGTGTCGAGCGAACGCGTGAGATTGTTGCTCAGCACCATCAGCAGAGAATCGCTCTTAGACTTAGCCTCGACCAGACGGCGTATGTAGCCGTTTGATTCGTTGATCTGATCGACCAGTTTCGAGATATTGACATTTCCCGACTGGCTTGCGAGCACACTCTGATACAACGTACGCTGCAGAGTGTCATATTGCGACTTGAGTTCGCGGTTGGCGGCACCGCACGACTCGAGCTGCGATTTGAGATTGGCGGCGTCTGAACGGCTCTCGGCAAGCGCCACCTGCGAGGCATTATAGTCGGCCTGCAGCAGATTATACTTCTTGTGTGTCACACATCCCGTCATCGACAGCAGCGACACGGCAAGAATCAGCAAGATTCCTTTTGTTTTCATAACGTTGAAACCGGGGAGTTTATAGACCCGATACTCTATTAACGCCATGCCACACTTATTGGTTTGATCAGCAGCACCCATCTATATTCATATTTTCGAACCGGTTCTTTATTTCTTATTATTTATTGGCCAAAATTTGGGAATTACAATCAAAAAACATAACTTTGTCGGCGTTTTTAGGTATTATGGTTACATTATGTTGCTAATGCCTGTCTATTCACTGCTTTTATACACACTTTAAGAAAAAACTCAGAAATCTATGTGTGGTATCGTAGGATACTTAGGCCACAGAGACGCCTATCCCATTCTGATCAAAGGGCTGCACCGCCTCGAGTACAGAGGCTATGACAGCGCCGGTGTGGCACTGCTCACCGCCGGCGACAAGCTAAACATCTACAAATCACGCGGCAAAGTTGATGATCTCGAACGATTTTGCGAATCAAAAGACGTGTCGGGCACACTCGGCATAGCACATACCCGCTGGGCCACTCACGGCGAGCCCAACGACATCAACGCTCATCCCCACTTCAATGCCTCGGGCTCGTTGGCGCTGGTGCACAATGGCACTATCGAGAATTATGCCGTGCTGCGCGAGGCGCTCGAACGCCATGGCTGCCTCTTCCGCAGCGACACCGACACCGAGGTGCTCGTACAGCTCATCGACTATATCCGCCGCTCGACAGGATGCTCAACCCTCGATGCCACACGCGAGGCCCTGCGCGAGGTTGTAGGCGCATATGCCATCGCTCTGATCGACAGCGACGATCCCGATTGTCTCATCGCGGCACGCAAAAGTTCGCCACTGGTGATCGGCGTGGGCGAAGGCGAGACGTTTATAGGATCTGACGCCAGCCCGTTGGTCGAATTCACCAACAAGGTCGTATATCTCAAAGACGACGAGATCGCCATCATACGCCGGGGCGAGCCTCTACAGGTAATCACCAATGACAACAGGCCGTCTCAGATCGACATACAGGAGCTGCGACTGTCGGTGGCACAGCTTGAGAAAGGTGGCTATCCCCATTTCATGCTCAAAGAGATCTTCGAGCAGCCGCAGACCATACGCGACTGCATACGCGGCCGCATAATCGACGGTCGACGCGTGCAGCTCTCGGGCATACAGGACAATCAGGAGCAGTTTGCCTCAGCTTCACGCATAGTGATCGTAGCCTGCGGCACATCGTGGCATGCCGGACTGATAGGCAAGCGGCTCATACAGGAGCTCGCCAATCTGCCCGTGCAGGTCGAGTATGCATCTGAATTCCGCTATTCCAATCCCGTTGTCGGCCCCGGCGACATAGTCATCGCCATCTCCCAGTCGGGCGAGACCGCCGACACTCTGGCAGCCATCAAGCTCGCCCGTGAGCGTGGTGCATTTGTCTATGGCATCTGCAACGTTGTCGGCTCGTCAATCGCCCGCGAGACCAACACCGGCACATACATACACGTAGGGCCAGAGATCGGCGTTGCCTCGACCAAAGCGTTCACCGGTCAGGTGACCGTACTGGCGATGCTTGCCGTATCGCTCGGATGTCTGCGCGGCACACTGTCAGATGATGCGGCCGCCGAGATCGCCCGCGGCATACAGAGTCTGCCCGACTTGATCTCTGACGCGCTGTCGGTCAACGACTCGATCAAGACTCTCTCGGCAACATATACATATGTGCACAACTTCCTCTATCTGGGCCGCGGATACAACTATCCCACAGCACTCGAAGGCGCGCTCAAACTCAAGGAGATCTCATACATCCACGCCGAGGGCTATCCGGCCGCCGAGATGAAGCACGGCCCTATCGCTCTGATCGACAATGAGCTGCCCACCGTATTCATAGCTCCGGCCGACGAACTGCACGAAAAGGTAATCTCAAACATACGCCAGGTCAAGGCTCGCGGAGGCGCCGTCATCGCCATCGTAACCCGAGGAGAGCGCAGCATCACCGAAATTGCCGACCACACCATCGAGATACCGGCCGCGCCTGTCTGTCTATCGCCCATCATCGCCGCTATCCCCCTGCAGCTGCTGGCCTACCATATAGCCGTGATGAAAGGCCGCGACGTCGACATGCCACGCAACCTTGCCAAATCAGTGACAGTAGAGTAAAAAATTCATAATCGGACATTGGTTTGGCATGAATTTTGCATGATAAAACCAAAACGGTGCGATGCTTGTTAGAAATGTAGGTTTTTTAAGCCTACCTGAAGTGCATCACACAATTAAAGATTCGATATGAATTTCAACAATTTTACAATCAAGTCGCAAGAGGCTATCCAGAAGGCTGTCGAGCTTACACGTGCCGCAGGCGCACAGGCCATTGAGCCGGTAGTGCTGCTCAAGGGCGTGGTCGACGAGGGCGAGTCGCTGGTCAAGTTTATCTTTCAGAAGATAGGCGCCAACATCAACGCCGTCAACTCGCAGATCGACCGTGAGATAGCCGCTCTGCCAAAAGTCAGCGGCGGTGAGCCGTACCTGAGCCGTACATCAAATGACGTATTGCAGAAGGCTCTCGATCTGGCCAAGAAACAAGGCGACGAATATGTCACCCTCGAGGCTCTGCTGAGGGCTCTGTTCGAGGTCAATTCGCCTGCATCGACTATCCTTAAGAACGCCGGTCTGAGTCAGAAAGAGTTGCAGGCCGCCGTCGATGAACTGCGCAAAGGCAAGAAGGCCACCGACCAGAGCGCCGAGGAGACCTACAATGCCTTGTCGAAGTATGCCGTAAACCTCAACGAGCGCGCCCGTTCGGGCAAACTCGACCCCGTGATCGGCCGCGACGAGGAGATTAGACGGGTGCTCCAGATCCTCAGTCGGCGAACCAAGAACAATCCTATGCTGATCGGCGAACCCGGCACCGGCAAGACTGCCATAGCCGAGGGCCTCGCACACCGTATTGTGCGAGGCGACGTGCCCGAGAATCTGCGCACCAAGCAGATTTTCTCACTCGACATGGGCGCGCTGGTGGCAGGTGCCAAATACAAGGGTGAGTTTGAGGAACGACTCAAGGCCATCGTCAACGAAGTGACCCAGTCTGACGGCGAGATCATCCTTTTTATCGACGAGATCCACACTCTGGTCGGTGCCGGCAAGGGCGAGGGCGCCATGGATGCGGCCAATATCCTCAAGCCGGCTCTGGCACGAGGCGAGCTGCGCAGCATCGGTGCGACAACCCTCGACGAGTATCAGAAGTATTTTGAAAAGGACAAGGCTCTGGAACGTCGTTTCCAGAAAGTTATGGTCAACGAGCCCGACGAGCTCAGCGCCATCGCCATCTTGCGCGGCCTAAAGGAACGCTACGAAAACCATCATAAGGTGCGCATCCGCGACGAGGCTATCGTTGCGGCCGTGCAACTCTCCGAGCGATATATCACAGATCGTTTCCTGCCCGACAAGGCCATCGATCTGATCGATGAGGCCGCATCAAAGCTCAAACTCGAGATCGACTCCGTGCCACAGGCTCTCGATGACATCACACGCCGCATAGCTCAGAAAGAGATCGAGCGTGAGGCCATCAAGCGCGAGGGCATGAAAGAGAAGGTCAAGGAGATCGAGAAAGAGATCGCCACAATGCGTGAGGAGGAAAAAGAATATTCTGCCAAATGGAAGGCCGAAAAAGACCTCATCAACCGCATCCAGCAGAATAAGATCGACATCGAGCAGCTCGGATTTGAGGCCGAGCGAGCCGAGCGCGAGGGTGATTATGCCCGCGTAGCCGAGATCCGCTACTCAAAGATCCAGGCCAAGGAGCAGGAAAATGTCAGCATTCAGGAGCAGCTCAAGATGATGCAGGGCGACAAAGCTCTGATCAAAGAAGAGGTCGATGCCGAAGATATCGCCGACGTAGTTTCGCGTTGGACCGGCATACCTGTCAACAAGATGGTACAGAGCGAGAAGGAGAAACTGCTGCATCTCGAGAAAGAGCTGCACTCACGCGTCATCGGACAGGACGAGGCCATCCGTGCCATTGCCGATGCCGTCCGGCGCTCGCGTGCCGGCCTGAACGATCCCAAGCGACCTATCGGCTCGTTTATCTTCCTGGGCACCACCGGTGTCGGAAAGACCGAGCTGGCCAAGGCCCTGGCCGAATACCTTTTTGATGACGAGAACATGATGACGCGTATTGACATGAGCGAGTATCAGGAGAAGCATGCCGTGTCGCGGCTCGTCGGTGCGCCTCCGGGATACGTCGGTTACGACGAAGGCGGACAACTCACCGAGGCCGTACGCCGCAAACCATATTCGGTAGTGCTCTTCGATGAGATCGAAAAGGCTCACCCCGACGTGTTCAATATCCTGCTGCAGGTACTCGACGACGGACGGCTGACCGACAACAAGGGTCGTAACGTCAACTTCAAGAACACCATCATCATAATGACCTCGAATATGGGTTCGGCCCTCATCCGTGACAATTTTGCCAAGATGACCGACGAAAACAAAGACGAGACAGTCGAAAAGACCAAAGAGCAGGTGCTCGACATGCTCAAACAGACGATACGTCCCGAATTTCTCAACCGTATCGACGAGATCATCATGTTCACACCGCTCAACCGCACAGAGATCGAAGAGATCGTCGGTCTGCATATACGCGGCATACAGCGCATGCTCAAGGCCTCGGGCGGCATCGATCTCAAGGTCACCCCGGCCGCGCTCACATATCTGGCCGACGAAGGCTACGACCCCGAGTTCGGTGCACGACCTGTCAAACGAGCCATTCACCGTCTGGTGCTCAACAAGCTGTCAAAAGACATTCTGGCACAGAAAGTAGATCGCGAACATCCCATAACGATCGACTACGACAAAGACGACGACCGGCTCATATTCCGCAACAATTGATCGACACTGATAACACACAGCGCCCCGCTTCGATCGAAGCGGGGCGCTGTGTGTTATCAGGCAGTCGTCATAGCGCGTCATAACGCGGAATCGCACTGACAAACTCATATCGGCTGTCCTCAAAACGACAGCAATAATGATGTAGACCGTTCGACACAATCAGCCAACGGGCGCCTATCACCGAGTTGTAACGCGCGATCTGATCAAACACCGCCGATGTGATCTCTACCGACGGACGCTTATACTCGACAATGGCCAGCGGACGCAGATCACGGCTATAGACTAATGTGTCACATCGGCGCTGTGTACCGTTCAGACGCAGCCCCACCTCATTGGCCATCATCGACGCCGGATATGCAAATACCGTGATCAGATAATTGACAAAATGCTGGCGCACCCATTCCTCGGGGGTGAGCGCCACATATCGGCGACGCAGGGTATCGTAGACCTCGGTCGAACCGTCGGACCTATGCCTGAGCCTTATGTCGAAAGTCGGCAGATTGAGTATAATACTCCCGCATAATCGAACCGGCTCGGAACGCAAGAAAAAACCAATA
>JAUNGA010000080.1 GCA_030524765.1 Bacteroidales bacterium
AGATTATTTAAGAACTCTTCTTAATAACTATGGATTCTGATGCGGTTGCCCTGCACTCAGCGGCGAATGGGACGGGGCAATCACATATCTGACAATGTGGCGCAAAAAAACGGTCTCAGAGGAGCCTTTCCTCTGAGACCGTCATGTATGTCAGGTCGTTAAGACTTATTTCACGTAAACTTTGCTTACGCTGTTGCCCTGACGACGGATATAGATACCGTTCTCAGGCTCAGCAACACGAACACCCTGCAGATTGTAGAACTCAACGGGAGCGTTCTCGTCAACGTTAACGTCGGCGATGCCGTCAGATTTCTTGTCACCGGTTACTTTCACGTTCTTAACCTCCCAGGTAGCGCAATCGCTTTCGGTAGAGGTATAGCGGAAACCGAACTGGATCTTCTTGCCTGCGAATTTCTCGAGGCTTACGGTGATGTCATTGAATGCCCAGCTTGAGCCGGTACCAAGTGCGGCTGTCTCGAGAGCGGTCCATGCAGTAGCGCCTTCCTCGCGGGTTACAACAGACAGACCGGCTACGGTACCCTTGTTTACAGCCGACGAGAATGCGAGCTCGATGTTCTCACGGTTGGTAAGGTCAAGGACAGGAGATACAAGAATCGACTCGGTAGCAAAAGCCTGGCCTTTGTAGGCAGAAGCCTTGGCATAGCCATAAGAGTCAAGATTCCATACGTAGGTAAGGTCCTCGGGCATGGTCACATTGTCAGCTACGAAATCACCAAGTGATGATTTGAAGGGCTCGTCGAGAATAATGTTGGCATTGGGATCCTCGGCAGCCTCGCCATAGGTAACCTCGATAGACTTAACCTGAACAGTCTTGCCGTTGTCAGCCTGAGAGAATGTAACAGACTTGCTGTCGCCAATCCAACCGAGAGTGGTGGCACCGGTTGATGCGGGACTGGCGGTCACAGTACCCTCGCCGGTCGAGCTTGTAGTGTTGCATACGATGTTGATGCCTGTGATATTGGCACCGGTCGAGCTTACGATAACAGACTCACCCTTGTAGAAACGGAGAGTATAGTTTCCTTTAGAGTTCCAGATCAGAGGCATATTGTTGGTGTTCTCACCATTATTAAATGTAATCTGGATAGCACCGTTGGTAAATGTTGTAGCAACGCCTGTCTCTTTGTCCACGAGGTTGGTACCTTTGCCATCAGCCGGGAGGGTCACAGCGGGAGTAAGTTTGTCAGGAGCGGTGAAGTCAAACGTAACTGTCTCGGCAAACAGCGGAGAAACGGCAGCTACGCAAGCCATTGTGAGTAAAAGTTTTTTCATACGATATGTTATTAAATTTGTAAAAAAGTATTGTTATTTCTGGGGTTGTACACGGCGCACGAGGATAATCTCGGTGGGGAAGTGGTCAGAGTAGCCGTTGAGATACGAGCCGGAAGCGAATGTACGGCGGGGATATCCCTGACGTGTGCCCTCGGTGTCTTTGAGGAAGTCGTCGTTGTGCACGATCGAACGCAGGAACGACCATTGTCCCTCGGGAGCATCAACGAGGTTGCCCGAAAGAATGATCTGATCGAAAAGATTCCACGAGCTCTTGTAGGCAAGGGTACCGATACCGTCGTCGAGCATCTTCCAGAAAGGATTGTAGAAGGCATGCTCGCCCACGTCTTTCTTGTCTTTTTTTGCGCCGAGCACTTTTGCACAGGATTTGTCCATGGGGTCGTCGTTGAGGTCGCCCATGATTATGACGCCTATCTGCGGATCGACTTTCCACAGAGAGTCGGCGATCTCAAGGCACAGAGCTGCTGCGGCCTCACGGTTGGGCGACGATTTCTCCTGACCGCCGAGACGCGACGGCCAGTGGTTGACGATCACAGCAATGCGCTGGCCCAGCAGCTTGCCCACGACACACATCTGATCGCGTGTGGCGAACGGCACAGCGGTGAGACGGTGGTTGGTGACGTTCTCGAGCTTGAAATAACGTGGATTGTAGAGCAGACCCACATCGATGCCGCGACGGTCAGGCGAGTCGTGGTGACAGATCTGCAGGTTCCAGGGTTTGAGTTCGGGGCGTGCCACAAGGTCCTCGAGCACGCCGCGATTCTCTACCTCACTCACACCGATGATGGCCGGACCTTTGGGGGTCATCTTGGTGGTGAATGTCGATATGGCGGTGGCGAGATTGTTCAGCTTGTTGATATATTTGCGTGAATCCCACTGATTCTGGCCGTTGGGAGTGTACTCGAGATCACGGCCGAGCGGATTGTTTGCGATGGTATCAAACAGGTTTTCGAGGTTGTAAAAGGCTATACCGGCGGCCTGCACTTTGGCTCCCTGAGCATAAACTGCTGATTGACCGATGATTGCCACTAAGACAACGAGTAGGATTTTCTTAACCATTATCGTTTGAATATGAGTTTGGGTGTTAATGCGTCTGTTAGGTGCGTCAAAGATACAAATTTTTTCATTACAAATATATTCAAATATGTGTTTTTTTCGGTTTTTCTTTACAGGACAACAGCTGCAGGGCAACAGCTATAAGATATTACATGTCGAACAACCGCGCAGAGATTTGCGTTAATTTTTGATAAAAACTTTAAAAATTGTTTTGTGAAGTCTGATTTAATGAGTATTTTTGACGGCTAAACTGTCGCGTAGCGGCGGGGTATAAGACACATATAGACTACCTGACCACAACCCGGAAAAACTAAATATATAAATATCAAGTAATTAATTTATGAGACTGAAACTGTTTCTATTAGTGCTCTTGTCGGCATGTTTGCCGATGATGGCCCAGACCGCGACCATCACAGGTGTCGTGGTCAACAGCACCTCGGGCAGCCCCGTGGGTGGCGCTCAGGTCATGCTCCGCTCTGCCGGCGCACAGACCACCACCACCTTCAACGGCGACTTCCGGCTCACCGACATCACGCCGGGCGCCGACTATCTCGTGGTGATCTGCGACGGTTACAACAGCGCCGGATTTGACGTGACGTTTACAGCCGGCACCAATGATCTCGGCTCGATACGCCTCGAGCCCCTCGACGACGCCATCGACCTCTACGGCGATCAGGAAGACCTGATGTTTGACGAGGCCGTGCTCGAGGATGAGTCTGACAGCTCGCAGGGTATCGCTGCCCTCACCGGAGCCAACGACGATATTTTCTACAATACCGCCTCTTACAACTTCGGCCCGATGTACTTCCGCTATCGTGGCTACGACAGCCAGTATCAGGCAGTATATATCAACGGTGTGCAGATGAACGACCTCATTCGCGGACGATTCAACTTCTCGTCGCTGCTCGGCATGACATCGCGCGCATTCCGCAACAAGACCACAACCATCGGTCTGGGTGCCAGCAATGCCGGTTTCGGCGACATAGGCGGTTCTGTAGCCTACAACACCACGACCGACCTTTATGCCCCCGGCTTCAACGGCTCGGTTGCTTTCACCAACTCAAACTATATGCTGCGAGGCATGGTCACCTATGCATCGGGCCTCAACAAGCACGGCTGGGCCTATACCGTCAGCGCCATCGGACGCTATGCCAAAGAGGGTGTGATCGACGGTACGTTCTACAACTCGGGCGGCCTCTTCCTCTCTATCGAGAAATATTTCAACGCCAACAACCAGCTGGTGCTCAGCGCATGGGGCGGTCCCACACAGCGAGCCACCGCAGGCGCCACCTATCAAGAGGTCTATGACCTGCTTGACGATAACCTCTACAACCCCAACTGGGGCTGGTATCAGGGCAAAAAACGTGCGTCGCGCATAACCGAGACCTACGATCCCACCGTGATGCTCAACTGGCTCTATAAAAAAGGCTCGACCACGGTAAACACCGCTCTGGCATTCTCTTACAACTACTACAACCGCTCGGCACTGCAATACTACAAGGCCAATGACCCCAATCCCACCTATTACCGCTATCTGCCCTCATACTATCTGACCGATGAAGGCCAGCAGACCGAGCAGAGCGAGTATTACACCTGGCTGTGGCAGAACGATCAGTCGTTCAGCCAGATCAACTGGGATCACCTGTACGAGGTCAACGCACTCAACAACTACACCGACAAGTCGTTGCCCGAAAACGCACAGACCGGATCGAGCTATATTCTCGAGAACCGCATCAACACGACGGCCAACTATAAATTCAACACCTACGTCAACACCCGTCTCACCGACCACATCAGCCTGCAGGCCGGCGCCGCACTGCAGTTTGCCAACTCGGCCAACTACAAGACTATACGCGACCTGCTCGGCGGTCAGTTCTGGATCGACATTGACCCCTTCAGCGACCGCGACATCACCCTCGCGCCCGACAATCTGGTCAACAACTTCAATTATCCCGATCCGTACCACCACCGCGTATATAAAGGCGACAAATTCGGCTACGATTACAATATCTACGCACTCAACGCCAACGCATGGCTGCAGAACACCGTGACACTGCCCCGATGGGACATCAACTACGGCATGCGTGTATCGTTCACCCAGTATCAGCGCGAAGGCCACATGCGCAACGGACGTTCTCCCCTCAACTCTTACGGCAAGGGCGACTGGCAGACATTCGACAACCTCGGCTTCAAAGCCGGCGCCACCTATAAGGCCGACGGCCACAATTACATCGTGGCTCACGGCGAATATGCCACCCGCGCCCCGCTCGCCGATGCCATCTATCTGATGCCACGCGTCAAAAACGATGTTGTCGAGGACGTATCGAGCGAACGCGTGCTATCGGGCGACCTGAGCTATGTATGGAACTACCGCCGGTTCCGCGGTGCTGTCACCGCGTTCGGCACCATGACCGACAACGGCATCGAGCGCACCGGTTTCTATGACGACCGCTACAATTCCTATACATATTATATCCTCTCAGGCGTCAAGAAGGTCTACAAAGGCGTCGAGCTCGGCATGGCATATAAGATCACACCCTCGATCACAGCAACTTTTGCCGGCACCTACTCGCGCTATCAGTACAAGAACAATCCCCGCGGCACACGTACATTCGAGAACGGCCTGCACAACGACACCACCCAGACCGTTTATCTCAAAAACTACTACGTAGGCTCAACTCCCCAGTATGCCGCCAACCTCGGCATCGACTGGGCCGCACCCGGCCAGTGGTTCTTCAATGTCAACGGCACATGGCAGGGCGACGCTTATGTCAACCTCTCGCCCGCCTACCACGAGGCCCTGCCCGATCTGTGGCAGCTCTATCCCGAGAAAGACGCCCTGCAGGCCAAGATCGACGAGCTCTCGACCCAGGACAAGCTCAAAAACGCCTTTACGCTCAACGTATCGATCGGCAAGGTGATCTATATCAACCGCAAGGTTTCGCTCAATCTCAACCTCAATATAAACAACATACTCAACAATCGCAACGTGGTCACCTATGCCTATCAGCAGGGGCGCCTCGACACCGACAACTACGACCGCACGAAATATCCCAACCGCTACTCTTACGCCCAGGGCGTGCGCGTATTCTTCAACGCAGGTATAAGATTCTAATTTGACCAACGACATGAAAAAGACTTCATTATATATCTCGGCCCTGGTGCTCGGCGCTGTCGCCATGCAGTCGTGCGACGACAACTGGACCCGTCCGCCTCAGGTCGTGCCCACATTCCCCGAGGGCATCAAGGCAAACATCTCGATCGCTGACCTCAAGACTCAGTACTGGCAAGACGCCGAATCGTACGGCACCGACATAGGCCTCAGCGCCACCGGCGATTCACTCTGGATTGTCGGCAATGTAGTCAGCTCTGACGAGGCCGGCAACATATACAAAACGCTTGTTGTCGAAGACGAGACCGGAGCCATCACAATCGGCATCAACTCGAGCGACCTCTACAAATCATTCCCACGCGGCGTGCGTGTGGCCATCAATGCCACAGGTCTATGCATCGGACGCTACAACGGACTGATGCAGATGGGCACCAATACATCGTCCGGCGTCAACCGCATCGAGCTCGATGTGTTTGAGCCTCACACCTACCTCGACCTCAACGGCGGTAAAATGGACACAACTGTCACCACCATCGCCGAACTCAACGAGGCCGCACGTACCAACGAGGGCAAGATCAAGTGGCAGAGCCGATTGATTCGCATCAATGATGTCGAGTTCACCGAGCCCGGCGAACTCTTCGCCCCCGGTTCGACCACAAGCCGCTACATCACCGATGCCGACGGCAACCGCATGATCGTGTACAACAGCTCGTATGCCGACTTTGCCTACGAGGCCCTGCCCTGGGGACACGGCGACGTCGTAGGTATCCTCAGCGCCTACCGCAACAGCTGGCAGCTGCTGCTCATCAACCAGGACGGCTGCGTCGATTTCGACGGCGAGGGAGCACCCGACCCCAATCTCGAGACCATACTCTCGGCACCCTTCACCACCGCCGACGACCTCTGCGGCTTCACTCTCGACAACATCTTGCTCGGCGAGGGCCTCAGCTATGTATGGAGTGTCGACGCAAAATACGGACTGAAGGCTTCGGCCTTTGCCGGCGGATCGTCAAAACCGTCTGACTCGTGGGCCGTATCGCCCGTGATAGACCTCACCGGCCACAAAGGCGCCAAGCTCAACTTCAGCCACTGCGTCAACAAGTTCGGCTCAATCGACGATGTCAAGACTCAGGCCACTCTGGGCGTACGCGTCGATGGCGGCGAGTGGGAGAGTGTGGCAATCCCGCAATACTCCGGCAACGACAACTGGGATTTTGTCGACTCGGGCGAAATAGACCTTGCCAAGTACGACGGCAAAAAAATCCACATCGGTTTCCACTATGTATCTACAGCCGCTTCGGCCGGCACATGGGAGATCAAAAACGTCAAGCTCACCGCAGTCAAAAATCAATAATCAATAACATCCTCAGACTATGAAAAATCTGAAATCATATATCGTCGGCCTCATGGCCCTGATCGGATGCGGCGGTTCGCTCGTATCATGTCAGGATCACTTCGACGAGCCCGACATGAACAAGGTGCCCGTGGCGACCATGCAGGCCAACACCACCATCAGCGAGATAAAAGAGCTGATGTGGAAAGAGGAAAACAACTACTGCGACTCGATCGAGGCACGCGAGGACGGCTCGCACTACATCATCTCGGGTCGTGTCGTATCGTCTGACTATGCCGGCAACTGCTTCAAGTACATCGTACTGCAGGACGAGACCGGCTGCCTCAACTTCTCGATCAATTCTTACAATCTCTATCTCTCTTACCGCCGCGGCCAGGAAATCGTGGTCGATCTCACCGGCATGCATGCAGGCAAGTACCGCGGTCTTTTCCAGGTCGGATATCCCAGCTTCAACTCGAGCATCCCCGGATATGAGACCTCGTTTATGGCGCCCGAAATCTTCTCGCGCAACATGGAGCTCAACGGCAATCCCGATCACGCGGCCCTCGACACCGTCGTTGTCGACCGTTTCATCGATCTGGGCGTCACTCCTTCTGAGCTGCGCAACTGGCAGAGCCGACTCGTGCGTTTCAACAACGTAGAATTTGTGCCCAACAGCACCACCCCCACCCTATCGACCTATCACTCGTCGGGTGTCACACAGCAGATCCGCGACATCGACGGCAACGTGCTCGACGTGCGCACCAGCGGATACTCTAACTTCTGGAACATGACCATGCCCGAGGGCCGCGGCGATGTCGTAGCTCTCCTCGGCTACTATGTCAACCTCGCCAACTCGGGCGGCTGGCAGCTCACTCTCATCGACGCCAACTCGATGCAGAACTTCGGCAATCCCACTGTTCCCGTAGGCGACAAGACCAATCCCTATACCATACAGCAGGCCATCGCCCTGCAGGTAAATGGCCAGGCCACCACCGCCTGGACCGAGGGATATATCGTCGGTGCGGTCGCTCCCGAAGTCGAGACCGTCACCTCCAACAACGATATCGAGTGGTCGGCTCCGACAGTGCTCGGCAACACTCTCGTGATCGGCCAGACCGCCGATACCCGCGACATACAGCAGTG
This sequence comes from Bacteroidales bacterium, assembly GCA_030524765.1. Classification (GTDB taxonomy): domain Bacteria; phylum Bacteroidota; class Bacteroidia; order Bacteroidales; family Muribaculaceae; genus CAG-873. The sequence goes on from JAUNGA010000080.1 coordinate 7,956, forward strand.
TCTCGTAGTGGCTCTGCCCCAGGGATCTGCACTGCGCGCAACCGGCGCCCTCAACACCAACCCCGACAATCTCGGCCGCAAGATCACAATACGCGGTACATTCGCCGAACTCATGGGCACATACGGCCTCACCAACAACGCCGGCACTGTCAACGAGTTTGAAATCGAAGGCAAAGAGGCTCCCGAACCCGTCAAAGGCGACGGCTCGGAGGAAAACCCCTATGACTGCGCACAGGTAATCGCCATGAATCCCCAGTCGACCACCGAGGCCGTCGAGACCGGCATCTGGGTCAAGGGTTATATCGTAGGCTATTATCAGGACTATGCCGGTCACTTCGAGGTAAGCAAAGACCAGCGCGCCAACATCCTCATAGCCGATACACCCGATGCCGGCAACACGGCAAACTGTGTCTGCATACAGCTCGTCGCCCAGACCGATCCACGCAACGCGCTCAACCTCGTCGACAATCCTGGCGTACTCGGCAAGCAGGTGCAGGTATTCGGCGATGTCATGAAATACAACACACTCCCCGGCATCAAAAACACCAGCAACTACAAGCTTGACGGCAGCGTGACACCGCCCACACCTCCCACACCGGGCGGCAACACCACCACCCTGCTGGGCGAAGCCGACGCAAACGGCGCCGCCGGCTGGACATTCAACAATGTCACAATCCCCTCCGGCGCCAGCTACATCTGGAACTGGAAAGAGTACAACGGCAAATACTATCTCAACGGTTCGGCATACGTCAACAACACCTCAGCAGCGTCTGAGTCATGGGCCATATCGCCCGTCATCGACATGACCGGCGTCACCACCGCCAGCGTGGCATTCGACCATGCAGCCAAATTCCAGACCACTCTGCAGCAGCTTTGCGGCTTTGCAGTACGTCTCGAGGGCGCATCGGCCTGGACTATGCTCAACATACCCACCTGGCCCGCAGCAGGAGCATGGACATTTGCCAACTCCGGTGCTATCGATCTCGCGGCATATGCCGGCAAGAAGATCCAGGTTGCATTCAAATACGCATCATCGAGCAGCGGTGCCGACACCTGGGAGATCAAAAATCTCACATTCACCACCGACGGCAACATAACCGTCGAGGAGGGCGGCGACACTCCTGAGCCTCCCACACCTCCCACGCCTCCGACTCCCCCGACAGGCGATACCGACGGTACCGGCACATTCAACTTTGCCGATCCCTCGACCCTCACACCGGCCTACAGCGAGGCCGACCAGGTAGCCGACGGCACAACAGGCAACTTCAAGATCGATGTCAACGACGTAACCTTCACCGCCGGTTCGGCCACGATCTCCAACTCAGGCTCGGGCACAGCGGCACGCCTCTACCACCAGTCGAGCGGTGCATGGAGCTATCGTTTCTACAAAAACACCACCACCACTATCATGGTGCCCGCGGGCTCGCACATTGTCAAGATCGAGTTTGAGCCACAGTCCAACTCTCACGCGACAGCATTGGGCAACTGCACATTCAGCAGCGGCACCTACGCCGATAAAGTCTGGACTCCCTCTGCCTCGACCAACACACTCACCATCACGCCGTCTGCCACAGTAGGCCTCACCAAAGTCGTGGTGACCTACGCCAAATAAGACATAGCGCAATCTGCATAAACGGCCGGTGTTCCCCACAGAGCACCGGCCGTTTAGCTATTTTAGCCAGGGCTGGCGCATGAGATTTAACTATCCTTAAAGACTTTGGTAAGATAGTCAAT
>JAUNGA010000081.1 GCA_030524765.1 Bacteroidales bacterium
GACAATGACGGCCAAAATTATATTTTTGCAAAGTTAGAGCAAATAATTATATTTGCAAATATTTTGAACAGTATGGACGATATAAAAGACCGCATAGACACACTGCGCCGCGAGATCGAGCGCCACAACCACAGCTATTACGTAGACAACTCCCCGACAGTCAGCGACTATGATTATGACATGATGGTCAAAGAGCTCGAGGCCCTCGAGCGCGAACATCCCGAGTATGACGACCCTCTGTCGCCCACACATCGCGTAGGCTCTGACATCAGTGCCGGATTTGAGCAGACCGCCCACATATATCCGATGCTCTCGCTGGGCAATACATATTCGATCGACGAGGTAGACGCCTGGGTCGACCGCATCGAGGGCGCTCTGGCCGGCGAGCGTGTAGAGATTGTCGGCGAGCTGAAGTTTGACGGCACTGGTATCTCGCTCATCTACGAACATGGCCGACTGGTGCGGGCCGTCACCCGTGGCGACGGCGAGAAGGGCGATGTGGTCACCGACAATGTCAAGACCATACGCTCGATACCATTGCAGCTGACAGGCGAGGGCTGGCCCGAGCGGTTTGAGATACGTGGCGAGATAGTGATGCCGTGGGCGTCGTTCGACCGGCTCAATGCCGAGCGCGAGGCTCGTGGCGAGTCGCTTTTCGCAAATCCGCGCAATGCAGCCGCCGGCACGCTCAAACTGCTCAATCCGGCCGAGGTGTCGCGCCGGGGGCTTGATGCCTACCTCTACTATATGCTTGGCGAGAACCTGCCTGCCGACACCCATTATGCCAATATGCAGCTGGCACGTACGTGGGGGTTCAAGGTCAGCGACCACATGCAGCTGTTGCACGGCATGGCCGAGGTCGACCGGTATATCGCCCGCTGCGACGCCGAGCGCCATGATCTGCCTGTGGCCACCGACGGCCTGGTGTTCAAGGTCAATTCGCTGCGTCAGCAACTCAACCTGGGTTTCACCGCCAAGTCGCCGCGCTGGGCTGTAGCCTATAAATTCGCGGCCGAGCGCGCTCTGACGCGTCTGCGCCACGTGTCGTTTGACGTCGGCCGTCTGGGCATCATCACCCCTGTGGCAAATCTCGAGCCCGTGCTGTTGTCGGGAACGGTCGTCAAGCGCGCATCGCTGCATAACGAGGACATCATGCGCACTCTCGACATTCACGACGACGATATGCTCTATGTCGAGAAAGGCGGCGAGATAATACCCAAGATCACCGGTGTAGACCTTTCGGCGCGTCGCGACGGCAGCCGTCCGGTCGAGTTCGTGTCGCATTGTCCGGCCTGCGGGTCGGCTCTCGTGCGTGTCGAGGGCGAGGCGGCGTGGGTATGCCCCAACAAATACGGATGCGCCCCGCAGATCGCGGGACGCATCGAGCATTTTGTCTCGCGTCGTGCCATGAACATCGACGGCATCGGGGCCGAGACTGCCGATCTGCTGTGCGCCATGGGCCGGCTGAAAGACTACAGCGACCTCTATGATCTGCGCGTCGACGACCTGCAGAATCTGCCGGGATTCGGCATCACCAGCGCCCGCCGCATAATAGATGGTGTGCGCTCGAGCCTCGAGGTGCCGTTTGAGCGAGTGGTCTTTGCCCTGTCTATCCCATTTGTGGGCGAGACGACGGCACGCAAGATCGCCCGTACGGTTGGCAATATCGACAATCTGATGTCGTGGTCGGCCGAACGGCTCGAGTCGATCGAGGATGTCGGACCGCGCATCGCCCAGAGTATCGTCGATTTTTTTGCCGAGCCTGTCAATGCCAATGCCGTCGAGCGTCTACGCCGTGCCGGAGTGCGGATGGCCATGGCCGAGGAATCGACCGAGGGTCGCACCGATCTGCTCGGCGGAAAGAGCTTTGTGATCAGCGGCGTATTCAGTCGCCACAGCCGCGACGAGTATAAGGCGCTGATCGAGCAGAACGGTGGCAAAAACGTGTCGTCAATATCAAAGAAGACCGACTATGTGCTTGCCGGCGACAATATGGGCCCGGCCAAGCTCGAGAAAGCCCGGAAACTGGGTATAACCATCATCGACGAAAACGAATTCCTGCGCATGATCGGAGAATGATGCCGCCAGCCACGCCAATGGCGAGCCAAAGCCATCGCGGCGCTGTGCGCGACGGCTTTGAGCCAGATCGTATGTCGGCTGTCATTGTCTCATGCATCGACGAATCAACCGCCACGGCTGTCACACCGACCGCCGTGGCGCTGTCTCTTATGCGCTCGGCGGTTATTACCACACGTCGGCGCGGCGAGTCGGTGTGTTCGATGATGATGCGCGGCCGCTCGATCGACAGGGTGCGTATGATCTCGACCGAGTCGCGGTACAGTATGCTGACAGTGTCGGTGCGACCGGCCGATACAGCCGAGGCTGACGAGCGGTGCGACCTGCAGGCAGTCGCGGCGATAAGAGCGGTGACGATAAGCGTGAGTGTGATCGTTCTCATAGGTCGGCGTATTCGGTCGTGGCGTCAAAACACGGGCATGCCTTGTTGGCGAAATCGCGGTGCGAGCGGATGTGCGCCGCGGGATAGATGCCTTTAAGGTCGGCGAGCAGCTGCCGCAACGCGTGGCGTTGACGGGGCGTGCGTGTGTCGGCCGGTTGTCCGTCGGCATCAATACCGCCGACATATGCCACGCCGATCGAGTGTAGATTGTGTCCATAGCAGTGCGCGCCTGAGAGGCGTATGTCGCGGCCGTCCTCGACCGAGCCGTCGAGCCGCACCAGATAGTGGTAGCCGATGCATCTGAATCCACGCGTACGGTGCCATCTGTCAATGTCTTGCACTGTGACTTCGCGTCCGGCGGGTGTGGCTGTGCAGTGCACGATGATCTCATTGATTTTTCTCATAGGTAAAGAAATTTTAAAAATTATGGTAAAAAATTTGGTGAAGTGAAAGAAAAGCTATAACTTTGCACTCGCAAAACGGCGGGATAGCTCAGTTGGTTAGAGCGTCGGATTCATAACCCGGAGGTCCCGAGTTCAATTCTCGGTCCCGCTACAAGCCTCGGTTGTAAGACCGGGGCTATTTTTTTGTCGTTGAATCAAGGACTGTTTCCGAATTGTGTCACAAAGTTACACATCGTCGGGACACAATGTCTGACTTTTGGCAATAGCGACCAAAAGTTGTGAAATAATCTGCCATTGATACACATGAGGCTGCCCATCGGGAAAAATCTGCCGGTCAGAAATCACATGGCAAACAATCAGGTCTGTCGCGGGGTTAATAATGTAATTTACAGTAGGAAGATTAATAAATATCGTATATGACGCTCTTCTGGATAGGTATCGCAGTCTTTGCGACCGGATTTGTGGCAAGACTGGTTTTTAAATATCTTTTTTATCGCGAGTATCGTGAAGGGTTGCCCAACGAGCTGCGCCATCGCGAGGTTTCGGCCAAATATCGCCCACGGATCTACATATCAAGGGCGTTTCAATATGTGGGGCTGCTCATTTGCCTGATAGGGTGGTGGTGAGACACCGTATGCCGTCGCGGATGAATATTACGGTTTGTACTATTTCAGGAGGCGGCCGATGACATTGTCACGATAGGCGAGACCGATTACAATTTCGGTATCTCCAATCAAGACGTCGTTATTGTCAAACGAGTCGACCGCTTTGACGTTGACGATGTTGGATTTGTTTACGCGCAGGAATTTATCAGACGGAAGGGCTTCCTCCATGGCTTTGACCGTCATTCGCGTGACGACACGTCTGTCGGTCAGGTGGATTATGACGTAGTCTTTCAATCCTTCGATATAGGTGATGTCGTCATGCGATATGCGGTGGTAACGCCTGTCAGCCTTTATGATGATATAGTCAGATGCGGGCCGTGCCGGTTCGTCCTCATCAGCCTGATTCCTCAGCAATGCAATATAGTCGGCCGCTTTTGTCACAGCCTTTGAGAAACGTGCCGTATCGATCGGTTTCACGAGATAATCCATTGCATCGACCTCATAGCTGTCGGCTGCATACTCAGAGTATGCTGTTGTAAAGATGATCAGAGTCCGGTCAGGTATCTGCCGGGCAAATTCGATACCTGTTGTCCCCGGCATCTGTATGTCAAGGAAAACAAGATCGATCGGGTTCCCGGCAAGGAAGTCGGCGGCTTCGTCGGCGTTGCTGAATACGCCTCGAAGGTCGAGCCGGCTGTCATTCTCTACAAGACGTTTCATGCCACGCCGGGCAATCGGTTCGTCATCGATTATTATGCAGTTCATTATTGTGGAATTTTTAATGTCGAGATATATAGGTTGTCTTCTATTTTCCGGGTCATCCCGAATCTGTCTCCGTAAAGCAATTCAAGACGGCGGCGGGTATTTGTCAGGCCGAGGCCGCCTGAATGTATTTCATGATCCGGTTTAGGGCAGAAGGTGTTGCTGCAGGTAAATACGATGTCAGGCCCCTCGATTCTGAATGAAACCTTTATCACGCGACGGCCATTTACAACCGAACTGAATTTGACGGCATTCTCGACGAAGGTTATGAACATCAGGGTGGGGATCCTGATGTCGCGCGTATCACCTTCGGCATCAATCTCGAATTCAAACGGCTCGATGCGTGACCCCTCAAGCCTGAGATAACTGCACAGGAAGTTTATCTCATCACTTAAAGCGGTGGTTGAATTGCGTGTTTCGGCAAACTGATACGTGATCATGCGCTGAAGCTCGCCGAGCATCTGCCGGGCCTCGGTGATGTCTTCATACGAGAGTATGCTCACGTTGTTGATGACGTTGAAAAGAAAATGCGGATTTATCTGTTTTTTCAGGAACGCGTACTCCTGCCGTGCTGTTTCGGCATGTAACAGTGTCTGACGCCGAAGGCCGTTTATCCAGTCCTGAAGGATCAGTATCCCCGCTATGCCGCCCTGGTAGAAGAATATGGTCAGAATCGTTCCTGCGGTCGAGAGAACTGTGATGAGTGCCGGTAGCCCTTTGTCATATACGTTGGGGTCGTAGGATGCGATCTCGGCTATCAATACCGGTCCTGTCAGGCAAGCGACAAGCACACCTGTCTCAACCGCATAACGGCGAAAATCGCGATGACGCCTGAACCGACGGAAAAGCCATAGGATGTTAAGATAGGCAAAAAGGTTCAGGATAAAATACAAGGTGAGGAAACTGACAAACCTATGCATGGAGAACTCGGGCCGGTCAGGAGCGTTGAAAAATGTTCCGAAGGCAATTACGATCAGCACTATCTGAAAAATCAGATGCCGTATAAAGCGGAAACGGCGGCTGACGAGAAAATTAGTCAGTGCGGAATAATCAGCCGGCTGAGCGCAGATCTTTTCAGTGATGGGCGGTGTCGGCAGTTCATAGAGCTGGTTTCTGAGGTACCGTGAAAGATTCTGTAGGCCGGCGATCGCTTCAGAGGCATTACGGGTCAAAGCCACAGAGATGCTGTCAAGGCAACCGAGGATGTATTCCGGGCGCAGACGGCCTTTGACCGTGCGCATGTAATCGTCAAGCCGGCGGGTGAGCTCTTTCTCACGCATATCTTCAAGATCCCAGACCTTATATAACTGCCAGGCGCCTATGCCAAGCAAAATCAAAAGGAGCAGGACGCAGTTGCACAATGTGTCGACGCCGATCCATATTGAGCTGTAGTCGGCGATCCTTAGAGGAATATGCAATGATCGGCGGGTGAGATACTCGATGCCAAGCGCACAGATTGATGCGGCATATGATATCACTGACAGGAATCCGCAATATGGGATATAGCGCCTGCGCAGCAGAAACCGCGGCACCGCATACCTGGTATCGATCACCACGGCGGCGATAAACAGCAATGTCATGGGCAGGTCCAGCCAAAGGATGTCATACCCTAAACGGTCGCTTGCATCCATAAATGCCGACACTACGACCCCCGATGAGAGAAGGGCGAGACAGACGGTCAGCAGCAGATATTGTATGGCAGTCCTCATTTATATTCGGTCATGTCGTCGGGGTTGAATACAATAGAAGAATCTGCTACCGGTGCCGCGATAAAATAGCCGAGACAATAATCTCCGTCGAACATGCGCGGGCCGTTGCTGTCGGCCTCCAGCGCCATCAGATAGTCGAGCATATCCTGAGAGATCGGGGTAACGGTCACTCCGACTACGTCGCCGGGCAGAAGCAGGCTCTTCTCGTCTTCCTCGCCGATATCCTTGCGTGTGGTCATTATCACCTCGTTGATGATCCCGTCCTCGGCGTGGCTGTCATCGACCATTGTCCACCTGTACGCTCTGCCGTTGCGGGTGAGACGCACCCAATAGCAGTCGCCTGTGCCGGGGCTGTCGGTAAATGATACCTGGAGCACGGCCACATAATCGTAGGGCATCTTGATCCATTGGAATTCGAGTCCGGTGATATCTGTGGCCGAAGTCATGGTGCAGACAGACGCATAGTTTTTCTCGCCGCGTTTTACCTCGAGCCTATAGTCATGGCCGACGATGCCCGGAGTGTCATTGCGAAATATGCCTTCGGCGTCTGCGTAAAGGTGCTCACAGGTGCCGTCGGTAAGATCACGTATCGTGACTGTCGCATCGGTTATCGGGGTCCGGTCCATCGGCTCGTCCATTGGTGTGGTGTTGCGTAGCGACACGTCTGCGCCATGTCGGGTCAAGGAGCCTTCGATTACTAATTGCCGGTCAACGTCGTGGTAATGGAAATCAAGTTCCTTCTCGCATGAGGTCAATAATAAAAATAGCGGGATGTATATGAGAGCGAATTTTTTCATATGGGTCAGAATTTGATGGTATAGGAAACTGAAGGCACGATGCCGAAAAGCGACTGTTGCACGGCACGGGTGCCCGACGGCTTTGTGTCATCATCCTCGAAATAGATTACAAACGGGCTATAACGGGCATATGCGTTGAAAAGGCCGAATGACCAGATTGTTGTGGCATGCCTGCCGATGCGGGTGTAGGTAGCCGAAATATCGAGGCGGTGCGATGCAGGAGTCATATACCCGTTGCGCTCGGAATAGTAATAACAGGTTGTGCCGCTCAGCTCATATTTGGCGTCGGGTGCCGTAATCGGCCGTCCCGACGAATATGTCCATGATGCCGACAGCCGCCACTTGTCATTGAGACTGTAGATACCGACCATGGCTATGTCGTGGCGGCGGTCATTTGAGGCTTTGTACCATCGGCCGTCGTTTATGCCGGGTATGCGGGTGTCGGTCGCTGAAAGGGTGTATGACAGCCAGCCGGTCAGTCTGCCGGTGTTTTTTCTCAGCATCAGCTCCATGCCTCGGCTGCGTCCTTTGCCGCCGAGGATTATGCTTTCAAGATTTATGCGTGAGAACATCGACATGCCGTCGGCATAATCATAGACATTGCGCATCGACTTGTAATAGATCTCGGCAGACCAGTCGAAAGCGCCGTCGGGGGTCATACCGGCATATCCGGCCGAATATTGGGCGGTGCGTTCGGGCCGTACGTTTGCCGATGTGATGGCATATCGGTCGAAAGGGAAAGTGGTGGACGTAGCCCTTATGCCATGGAGATTCTGCGAGGTCATCGAGAAGCCTATCCTGACATTGTGCCGCTCGCCGATGTCGTATCTGACACTGCCACGCGGCTCAAGATCAAAATAGGTCTTTGACGAGAAATCGGGCGTGTCGTCTTGTATCGCCGAGAAATCATGGAATCTGTCGCCGCTCATGACGCTGAATGCCGAGGCCCTAAGCCCTAATGAAAGGGCGACCTTATGGGCGAATGTACCCTCATATCCGGCCCATAGGGCATTCTGCCATCCTGATCGGATCTCAAATTGGCGGCTCGCGTTGACACGCATATCGCCCGATTTGACGCGCAGCAGCTCAGACCGCAGTCCGAGTTCCATCTCATGCTCTTCGCCTAAGCCCACGTTCACTCTCTCGTTTAGCGAGAAGTTGCGGATATATTGCTTCATCCGTTGGTCAGAGTCCATTATATCCATTGACATGTCGGTGGAATAATCCGTCGCCGCGGCAGTCGTGACGAATCTCCAGCTATCGCCGCTATGGGCCTGCCAGTTGAGGCTGCCTGCCACATTGCCCCAGTGCATTGCCATCAGATTGGAGATCGCAAGATTGTCGCGTGATGCGAAGAACGACAGATCGATTATGTCTCCCGCACCGGCCACGTAGCGCAATTTGGCGTTTATGTCCATGAAATTCATTACCGTATGACGGTATTCGGGTATCATCTTCAGAAACATGTCGACGTATGAGCGACGGGCGGCTACGGCAAACGACAGCCGGTCTTTGACGATGGGCCCGTCTGCGCTGGCCTTGGCGTTCAATATGCCGATAGTGCCCGAAAAGTTGTATCGTGTCATATCTCCTGCTTTCATCGAGGTCTCGAGAGCTGACGAGGATGCTCCGCCGAAACGTGCCGGAATGGGGCCCTTGTGAAGAGTCGCACGGCTCATGGCGTCGTCGTTGAATGTCGAGAATATTCCCATCATGTGCGATGGGTTATATAGCGTCATGCCGTCAACTGTGACAAGGTTCTGGTAAGCGTTGCCGCCTCTGACCTCGAAACCGCCTGCGCCGTCGGCTTCTCCGTGGACGCCGGGTAGCAGGGTGATTGACTTGATGATGTCGGTCTCTCCAAATAACTGAGGAGTCATGGCCAGCTTGGTAAGTTCAAGATTCTCACTGCCGAGATGTCCCGAGCTGACACGTTGCCGAGCTGACAGCCCGGTGACTACCACCTCTTGCAATGATTGCGTGGCCACGGAGTCAAGCGGTTCGCCGGCAGACGCAGTCATCCCGACCATTCCTGTCAGACCTATAATAACCTTAAAACTAATCTTTACCATAAATGTTTGTTCCTGATTTCGGTGCAAAATTACGTTTTATTCTCTCACCTATCTAAAATTAGAGACAAACAATGATGATTTTGCGACAACATTTGGGTTTTATGAGGGGAAAGGGCTACGATTGGTTGTCGTCTGCGATGGCGATTATGCCATTTCGCCATTAAGGTTAATGCGGGTGTGCATGTATAATGCCGTCGAAGACGGCCTCGTCTGTGTTTGATATGTTCCGCCCTGATGCGTAGCAATGGTCGTGCATATAATGCCGTCGAAGACGGCGGACAATTGTGGCCCCACATCAAGCGACGCAGGAGCGCAGGTGTGGGGTACATGATTGCGCCCACGATCGGGCCTCGGAGAGGTCCGGCAATTCGACAATGCCGGTAATGAAATTTCTCACAATGATTCAATTGGTTGTCGTCCTCGGTGGCGTGATGTGGGTGGGATTGGCGGACCTCTCGCGAGGCCCTTGGTGGCGCTCGATCCTACCCCCACACCTTCGCTCGTACCTCGCTCGATATGGGGCTACTACTGGTTGCCGTCTTCGACGGCGGGTGGTGGCAGGGATGCATGGGCGTGATTGTCGGACCTCTCGCGAGGCCCTTGGTAGCGCTCGATCCTAACCCCACACCTTCGCTCGTACCTCGCTCGATATGGGGCTACTACTGGTTGCCGTCTTCGACGGCGGTTTTTCACACGCCATTGTTCGTGCGTCGTTTGATGTGTGAGAATTGATTGCCGTCTTCGACGGCGATTGGCAGGGTGGCGGTCAATGTAGCGGTGTTAATCAACGATGTCAATGTGCGATTTGACTGCTCTCAGTCAGGGATGGTG
>JAUNGA010000082.1 GCA_030524765.1 Bacteroidales bacterium
CTAAGCTTGTACAATTTCCAAATGTCCTATACCCAATCGACTGGATAGAATTTCCTAAAGAAACCGAAGTGAGCTTAGTGCAACCAAAGAATGCTGCACTCCCTATTGTTTTTACAGAATTAGGTATAGATATAGAGGTTAAATTACCGCACTGTTGAAATGCATTGTTACTAATTGTTGTGACAGTATTAGGAATTACTACAGAAGTAAATTTTTGTTGATAAAAACTACCTATTTCAACAATAGGTTCATCATTGTAGGTTGATGGAATTTCAAGCTCACCCGTAAGGGTTACGCCAGATTTTGCTTTTATTTGGTATCCTCCATCTACTTTTGTGAATTCAAAATGGTAAATCGTGACCTGGGCCGTTGCCGGCAGACCAGTTAATAATGTGGCACACAGGGCGATGAGTGCAACACAAATTGTTTTAATCAATTTTTTCATGATTGTATTGTTTTTGGTGATTTGATTGATTGTCTGACACACTGAAAAAACTGATTGCTTGGAGAGTGGACATGTTCATATATGGACATAAAAAACGTGGACTAACTCTGTTTATCTGAACTTGAGGTCTTCGACTACCTACACCCAAATATACGAGTAAAGCCCACGTCCTATGGATGGACGTGAGCTCTTTCGCTTTACTCTTGGGTGTTTTTGAAAGTGTCGAAGTTTCAAGTTCAAGATATAAGCAAAAAAGCTTTTTCCTAATATGTCGTTTTAGTGTTTGATTTCTTGTTTACTTCATTGGCGTTTGAGTTTTGATTTCAATCACAAAATTACTAATATTTTTTGATACAGGAAAGTATCATCTCCCAGAATTTTCTGAAAGAATCACGGCTATTTCATTTAAGATTGCGTTGTGTCATCGGACGGTATTTACGAGCCGATACGATATACTGTTCCATAATATCGCAAAGATACTCATTTTTTTGCTATCGTGCCATATTTTGACGAATTTGTTGACACCTCGGATACAGGAATAAAAAACGGCCTCCGGGATGTACTCCGGAGGCCGTTGTGAGTGTGTCTCAGGCAGGATCTTACTTCACGTATTCTTTGGTGACGGTGTTGCCCTGACGACGGATGTAGATGCCGTCGGCGGGAGCGCTGACGCGGATACCCTGCAGGTTATAGTATTCGGCCTCGCCGGCGGTGTCGGCGCCGACAGCGGTGATGCCGGCCGCACCTTCCTCGTCGATGAGAATGTTGTCAAGGAACACGTAGGGGTTGAGGTTGTGTCGGGCTGTGAACGACAGGCGCACGACCTTGTCTTTGTACTCGTCGAGGGGAATGCATACGAGTGTCCAGCCCTGCGTGTCAGACAGGTCGCCAACCGCGCAGCTGTAGAGCGGTTTGCTCTCGCCGTCGCAGATCACGTCGACCGTCAGCTCGTTGGGATCTTTGTCACCGTCTACAAGCACCCACACATACATGCTCAGCTCAGGCTTGCCGAGGCCGGCGAGATCGATCTTGCCGGTGTGCATTGTAGCGACGTCGTCGAGATATGCCGCCACGCTGGCGATGAAGCCGTTGTCGCCGTCCTGCGAGCTTACCTCGGGATCGTCGTTGAACATCTGCCATTCGGCAGTATTGTCAGGGTTCTGTGCGAAGATGTATTTAGAGGCGGCGTCGGCAAACGATTCGTTGTAGGGGGCGGCATAGGGAGCACCTACGGGATGGTGTGCCGACGATACGTAGTCTGACACGCCGCCGCGGTTCTCGGCCATTACCTCATAGCGCACGAATGTCTGTCCGCTGACGTTGTCGAGGGCCTTGAATGTGTGTGATGAGCCGGTGAGGCCGGTGAAGAGCGGTGTAGATGTGCCTCCCTCATAGATGCGGTAGGTCACATACTCTGCATCGAGTGCGTTGCCGCGGATGTCGGTGGTGACGGGCTGCCACTCTACGGTGATCATGCCGGGCTCGTCGCCGTCGCTGACGGTCACAGAGGCGGGATTGGCGGGCTCGAGCACGCCCACGAAGGCAGTGATCTCAACCGAGGGACCCTCGAGGCCGTCGGCTACGGCTGTCGCCGAGTAGGCATATCGGCTGCACTCGGGCACTTCGTCGACCCAGCTGAGGCTTGCGCCGGGCAGGGGAGCGTCGAAGGTATGTACCAGTTCGCCGCCGCGCATCAGTCTTACACAGTCGAGTGATTTGAGATCGTTGCCGTCAAGGTCTTTGACGGGGGCGGTCAGTGTGATGTCGGCTTTGAGAGCGCCATTGGTGCGGGTAACGACCCTCAGGTCGGCCGGAGCGGCCGGCGTGGCTGCCGACGCGCCTTCGGCGATCGAAAGGTTTTTGAGCGAGATCGAATATTTGTCGGCGGCACTGCAGCCGTGTATGCCGACATAATATACACCTGACTCGGCCGGAGCGATAATGCCGTCATAGGTCTGGTATCTGGTGTGCGCGATCTCCTGTCGTGCGATGACTGTGCCGGTCATGGCATCGACAGCCGGAGAGGTGCCGAACATTACCTCGAAAGCTTCTTTGTCGCTGCCGCTGCCTGTCATTACATCGACTTTGAATGAATATTTGCGTCCACCCTCGAGTTTCAGGGCCGGTGTGATGAGCCAGTCGTCCATGGCCATTTCAGAGTTATAGCTTATCTGGGCTGATCCTAAATAATCAGTCCAGCCTGTGCCGTCGCGGTTCGCGTCGATGACAGTGAAGGTGTTGAGGAAGTCGGCGGTCGCGAATGATTCCTCGAAGGGGGGAGTCAGCGGGTCGGGACCGGGCTCGGGACCGGGTTCGGGCGATACCGAGGGGAGCTCGAGACGGAACGCACCGCTGATGTTGGTCTGCTCGGCACCGTATTCGGAGACAAGCACGAGAGACTCTTCGGCCTCAAATGTGATGACGCCGTCGACCAGAACGCCTGCCATGGCGGCTGCCTCGTCGTCGTCGAGCCACAGCTCATAGGGATCGGGATATGCCGAGACGGATATCAGAGACAGGTCGTCGCCGAAACCGTTGACGCCTATCTCGCACATCGGGATATGCACATGAGCGGGATCGGTGGCATTGATGACGATATAATAATCCTTGTCGTCATACATCTCGCAGCCCGACCAGTCGTCGACGGTAGGATTGCCGGCAAATGGGTTTACGATGCGATACCAGCCTGAAGCGGCAGCGTCGCGCTGTACGGTGACGTCGTATGTCGGGGCATCGTAGTTCTCATATAAGGTTATGATATCCTCGGTGAATTTGCCTTGGCCCATGTCGACCCAGTCGGTGGGTATGTCGGCCTCGGCCGCTTTTGCGATTGTAGCGGCGCTCACGCGCATCGGCTTGCGGGCTTCGGGGCGTCCGGCAAAAGCCGTGCCGGCAAGCAGCGCGAAGCCTGCAATGGCTGTCAGGTAGTGAATTTTCTTCATGTGTCTTGAATTGTCGGTTTATTATCTAATGGCCCGAAGACCGGCACACGGCCGGCCTTCGGGGTAGTATAGGTGATATTTATCAGTGTATAAACTCTTTGCTGACGGTGTTGCCCTGACGACGTATGAATATGCCGTCGGCCGGTGCGGTGACGCGGATGCCCTGCAGGTTGTAGTACTCGACAGGAGCGTCAGAGTCAGACACGATGTCGTCGAATCCCGAGCCGGGAATGGTCTTCTTGAGGTAGATCTTCACACGGTCGCCCGAGGTGACAAATCGTCCGCCGAAGTATCCGGGCTCGGCATAGAGCAGCATGTCGTCGGGGAAGCTGATCACATCGTTCTCGAGCGATCCGAAGAAGCCGTAGCCCTTGAGGTCGTCAAGCGAATAGCCCTGTGCGAGACGCATGCCCACGTAGCTCCAGACGGCGCTCTGTCCGTTGGGTGTCTCAAGACCGATCTCGCTTTCCTCGAGGTAGACGTAGTCGGGGTCGGTGGCGTTGATATAGATGTAGTGGTTGTGGTTGGCATCGGTGATCAGATAGGGGCTGAGCTGCTCATGCTCTTTGAGAGGATTGACCAGACGGTAGTATCCCTTGATTGTCTTGTGGCACTCGATGTCGACATTTACCTGGGTCATGGTCAGTCCGTCGATATGGGGCGAGACGATGCCTTCCTGCCAGAATCCGCGGCCGAAAGTCTCCCAGTTGTCGGGATCGTCGATCTCGACAAATACGGCGGCAGTGGCCGAATTCACGATATTGCCGTTGTCGTCAAGGGCTACCAGGCATACCGAGTAGAGGCCGCGGCCGTTCTTCTCGAGGTTATCGACTGTGAACTCGGCCAGCTCGACAGAGATGGGATCACCGTTCTTGACGATGTACTCGGCAAGTCCGTAGTCGAGCTCCATGATTCCGCGGGCGGTGGCCGCGTAGATCGCGGCTACATCCTCGCCGACCTCAAAGCCGATCCAGGGCTTGCCGTCGCGAGCGCAGAATTCAGACGTCATCTTGAGGCGGTAGTCGCCGATCTTGACGCCGGGCATGGCGATGAAGAAGTTCTGAGTGTCGGTGTGGAACCATTGTCCGTCGTCGTTGGCGCCATAGACATAGGTGTTGATCCAGGCGTCCTCAAAGCTGATCACGCCGTCTTCGTAGGTCGCATAGAACGAGTATTGCGCCGGCCAGCCGGTCTCGGGCACGTTCTGAGAGAACAGATACTGGCCGTCGTAGAGTATGAGGTCTTCCATCCACACAAAGCCGGGCTCGGTGGCGTTGATGTACATGTATGTGTCGTCGGTGCGTCCGATAGACTGGGTGATGGGGTTGAGGTCTTTGTAGGGCTGCAGACGGAACCATCCGGGCACGTCGACGCTCTCCTCGATCTCGACGGGCCAGAAAGTCTGGTCTTCGCCACCCCAGAACGAGAAGATACTCTCGTAGTAGGTGCCCGTACCGAGCGAGCGGTACTCGCCTTTGGGATGGAATGTCTCGATCTCGGGGTCGTCGTTGATGCGCGACGGGGCCTTGTCGGGGGCATCGACGATGGTCTTGCCGTCGAGTGTGTGACGTGCCGACACGTTGAGCGGTTCGGCCTGTCTGAGCTGCAACAGGGGCAGATCAATGGCCGCTGCCGAGAGTCCCGTCATAGCTGTGACAGCAGAGATAATTGCACAAAGTTTTTTCATAGAAATTACTAAACGTTAGATAAATTTGATGTATGGTAACAAAGATACGCAATAAATAACATATTTCCAAACAAATTGCGAACTTTGCATATTATCGGGGCGTCTTTAACTAAAATCCGGTCTAATCTTCGTATATTTGCAGAAACAAGTACAAGATGCTGACGATATACAAGGCCTCGGCCGGCTCGGGCAAGACATTCACGCTCGCCTACCGATACATCAAGCTGCTGCTCGGCGTAAAAGCCGAGGACGGCGACCGTTATATGCTCAATACGCGCAAATATCTGGGGGGACGCCCCGTGGAGCGTCGTCCCCACTCGCACATTCTGGCCATAACGTTTACCAACAAAGCCACGGCCGAGATGAAGAGCCGCATCATCGCCGAGCTCGACGCCCTTGGCCGGGTGCCCGGCGCCGATGGCAAGGACACGCCTTATGCGGCCATGCTGACGGCCGAATATGGCTGCTCGCGCGAAGATCTCGCCGAGATGGCCTCGCGGTCGCTGGCCGATCTGCTGCACGACTACGGCGCATTCAATGTCAGTACCATAGACTCGTTTTTCCAGACCATACTGCGCACGTTCGCACGTGAGGTCGAGCGGCAGGGCGACTTCCGCCTCGAGCTTGACAACTCCTATGTCATAGGCGCCGCGATGTCGATGCTGTTTGACGACCTCAATGACGGGGCCGCCACTGCCGGGCGCGCCGTCTCGCGCTGGCTCGAGTCGATGTCGACCGTGAGGGTGATGGACGGCGACGACTACAATCCGTTCAATCGCGGCGGCGGCATGTACCGCTCGATACTGTCGGGACTCAGGAAGACATTCAATGAGGATTTCGAGGCCCGTGCCGCCGAGATGCACGAGTATATGGCCGACCCGAGCCGGCTCGAGCGGTTCGGCGAGGCTATAGACAAGGCCGTAAAGGATATCGTCGGGCAGGAAAAGGCGCTCTCTCAACAGGCCGTCAACGCTCTGTCGGGCGTCGGTATAGATATCGACCGCGTCAAGGGGGCAGGGCCTATGATCAGCTCGTCGGCCACAGACGGACTGCAGGAGAAATATGCCAAGATCCTGCTGAGTCCGGCTCCGTTGCAGAAATATATGCAGTCGATCAGGGCCAGGGACTATCAGACCGATGTCTTGTTCAAAAAAGCCGGGCGTGGCCAGGCCGAACCGTCGACAACGGCTTGCGACATCATATATGACTGGGTCGACGGCATATGCAGGCTGTATGTGCGCCGCGATGTGCTGGGGCGGATGGCCGCCGCCCGCGACACCCTGTGGGCTCTGTCGTATATCGACGATTATATCAACCGTTTCCGTCAGGAAAACAATCTCGTGCTGCTCAGCGACACCAACTCGCTGCTGCGGGCTATCATCAGCGAGGAAGAGACACCGTTTATATATGAGCGCGTGGGCCTCGAGCTGCGCCACTTTCTGATCGACGAGTTCCAGGATACGTCGCGCATGCAATGGGACAATCTCAAGCCGCTCGTGGCCAATTCGCTGGCGTCGTTGCACGACAATCTCATCATCGGCGATGTCAAGCAGTCGATCTACCGTTGGCGCGGCGGCGATCCCACCTTGCTGGGCTCGCGTGTGGCCGAACAGGACTTCGCCGGACTCAACGAGGTGCGCGGCGAGCAACCGGGCGAAAATACCAATTATCGCAGCGCACATGACATAGTGCGGTTCAACAATACGCTTTTTGCCTGCATAGCCGCCACCCGCGGCATTGACGGCTATGGCGGTGTCACCCAGGCGTTGCCCGCCAATACTGCCGGCCTGACAGCGCACATCGACATCGCCGACCTCACCGATGAGAACCTTGAAAATTCCATAGACAGCTATCTGACTGCCGCCCAGATCGAAAGCATGACAGCCGACGGCATAGAGCCGACGGCAGCCAATGTGGCTCTCGAGCGCTGTGCCGCCGCGATCATCGACCAGCACAGTCGCGGATACCGCTGGGGCGACATCGTCATACTGTGTCGGCGCAACCGCCCCGACGCCACGTCGGTGGTAGAGTATCTGATGCGCCGCTATCCCGAGATCAAAATAATGTCAGACGAGGCTCTGTTGGTGCGCAACAGCGCCTCGGTCAAGCTTATAGTCAGCATGCTTGAGATCATCGACCGCGCCTGGTCGGGCGATGAGGCAGTCGAGACGGCGACCGCCGAGGCTGCCGCCGATGAGCTTGTCAAGCACCGTCCGCGCCGCGACTGCGCCATCATGATCGACCGTTTCGAATATTTCGCCGCGCACGGCAGTACGGTAGAGCAGGCTCTGTCGATGGCTCTCGACCCGACTGTGGCCATAGTTGAGACCGACGAGACATCGGGTTCGCTCAACGACGATCTGCAGATACTGCGCGAACTCGCGCCGGCCAATCTCGTGGCTCTCGTGGAGGCAATCATCGAGCGCAAGCTCACTCCGGCGCAGCGCACGGCCGATCTGGCCTATATCGCCGCTTTTGTCGATCTGGTCATCGACTTCTGCAACAATTACAACCCGTCGCTGCACAGTTTCATCGAATACTGGACGTCGCACCGCGACACCGCGACCATAGGCTCGGGCGCAAGCCAGGATGCCGTCACGGTCATGACCGTGCACAAGGCCAAAGGTCTCGAATGGCCATGTGTGCACATCCCGCTCATGAACTGGGATCTGGTCTCGCAGCCTAAATCGCAGTGGTTCAGCCTCGACGAGGTAGACGAGGTGAGTGCCGAGGACCGTCCGCCGCTGATATATCTGCGTGCCGCCGGCACATTCGCACTCGACGGCAGTCCGCTGGCGGCGCAGACCGAGCGTCAGATAAAGAGCGAGACCGAAGACAACCTCAACGTGGCATATGTGGCATTTACCCGCGCTGTGCGCGAACTGCATGTGTCGATGCTCGGAAAGCCTGCGGCCGGGTCGATGCGCACGGCCATAAGCGAGACTGTAGCGTCGCCGTCGCCGCTGCATGGCGACCTTTATATTGACCTCAAAGCACATACCGACAGCCGGGGCAATCTGTCGATCGGTCACCCGACCAAGTCAGGGCCGCACAAAGAGCCGGCGGCCACTCTGCCGGGTCCCGAATATGCCGTGGCCTTTACCAAACTCAACAGCCGACTCACCCGGCTCGAAGACATGACCACATCCGACCCGTCGGCGCTCGACCCCGATATAGGCGATATGCCCGACCCCGAAATCACCGACCGCGGCGATACGGAAAAACTGCGCGAAGCCGCCCGCAACGGCATGAATATGCATGCCATACTCTCGCGCATGACTGTCGCCGCCGATCTCGACCGGGCTATCGGCGCCGAGACGGCCAATCTGCGTGAGGGTGATGCCGAGTTTTACCGTGATACGCTCGGCCGGGCGTTTGCCGAGGGCGGCGAACCGGTGGCGCGGTGGTTCTCGCCCGACGCGGTGCGTGTGCTCACCGAGCAGCCCATCTATCTGCCCGACCGCAACGAGAGCTTCAGGCCCGACCGCATAGTATGGAACGCCGACGGCACAATCGACATAGTAGACTATAAATTCACGTCGGAAGAACTCGATACGCATCGCTCGCAGGTAGCGGGCTATGCCCGTCTGCTTGTCTCTATGGGTTACAGGGACGTCCGCGCATATCTCTGGTATCCGGCTCAACTGCGCACTGTATGCGTGGTGGGATGACCGACATGGGCGGAAGCTGGGCAGTGGATGCTGTCAGTGAATCAGTCGTCGGGTGTGACAGAGAGGGTGGGGCGTATGGTCTCGGTGCAGCCGATCGAGAGTTTGAACTGGCACAGGCCCTCGTTGCGCACACCGTCTGACGAGGACGGCCCTATGTCGACAGTGCGTATGTCGGGACGATTGCCGGCATACCAGCCGAAAACGCGCCAGGCAAGATGATTCATGGCACGCAGGGGCCGGGCCAGGGGAAGATCGCCCCAATAGATGACCTGCATGGCGTCGGGCGTGACACGGTAGATCATGGCGGCCGCCAGATCGATGCCGTCGTGTGAGAGAACAAAGAAATCGGCGTCGACAGGGCCTGAGACTGTGGCGATGACCTGCTCGAGCGACATGGCCAGCGGATAGCCCATGGCCCGGCGGTTCGCATCGATGACAGCGTAGGCGCGCGGAATGTCGTCGGTCTTCTCGAATCGCCAGTCGGTTTTCAGCCCGCGGTGGTGGCTGTACCGGCCCGATCGCGAGAACCAGCGCTCGTAGTCGGCAAAGCGTGCCATGTCGTAGTGGAAGTTGGCGTCTGCGACCAGCCGGCCGATGGCAGGTGCGGCGACCGGCCAATAGGGTGGCGGAGGCAGCACGACTTTGAGCTGCGAACCCGTCATGCGGGCTATTCCGCGGTAGAAATCGGCA
>JAUNGA010000083.1 GCA_030524765.1 Bacteroidales bacterium
TTATTGGTTTTTTCTTGCGTTCCGAGCCGGTTCGATTATGCGGGAGTATTATACAACCAGCTCTGACCTCAGAGCCGAGATACGCCTTTCCTTATCGATCTGATAGCTTTCACTGGCGCTGATTTCTTGGTCGATGCGTTCGTAGAGATCGGCAAGTTCGGTATTTTCATGGTTATGCGTTGAGCAATTGTTTAAGGTAAGCGCCGTCAGAAAGATGATTATGCACGCAAAAGTGCTGCGGCGCGAAGACTGAGCGTTCATATTTTGCAAAGTTACATAAAAAAAGGATGTATTTATTATCGAACAGGCCTAATTTGAAAAAAAGAGACAGACCGAGGTCTGTCTCTTTTGATTATATCAGAGTCTTACCTTGCGGGCGGATGTCCCGCGCAGTTCTATGAACATGCCGTCAGACGGATTGTCGACGCGCATGCCGTTGAGATTGTAATAGATGGGGGCTGCGTCATCACTGTCGACCGCTATGCCGTCGACCGATGTGGTCGTGCGTGGATCGATATATTGGTCAGACGATATGGTGACAGTCTTGTCGTAGCTGGTGCCTGCGTTGTTGTGTACACTCAGATCGACGGTCAGTCCTTTGGCCGATGCTGGAAATTGCAGCATGTTGAGGTCGTGGTCATCGCAGCGTACATTGTCAGATGCAAGCGTGCCGGGCCATGCTCCGAACGGTTCGGCTGCCGCAGCTCTTGATGTGCTGTTGACTTTGGCGTAGACATATACGCTGGGCCACGCAACGGTATTGTGAAAGAATACGTAGTGATTGTCGCGGTCGAGCGCATGGCCTTTGGCCGGCTCCCCTTCGTGCGAGCCGAGAGTGAAATAGTAGTCCTGATTGAGTGTCAGGTCCCTGAAATCATACTGATATTTGTCGGTAGATCCATCCGGGCGATTGTTGTTGACAATTATGTGGTAGGTCTTTCCGTTTTTATCGGTAGGTATGGTATAGCAGTCATAGAGTCGGCCGTTTATCATCACCTGACTGTCAGGGGTGGCACCGGGCCATCCTCCGAAGAGTTCGGCTTCGCCGTTGTACCAGCCATAGAGAGCCATCGAGTTCCATCCCGAGTTATTCACTACATATATATGATATGTGGGATTGGCTGTGGGTACGATATAGTCGCGCAGATATACATCGCCGTTGACGGTCGTCGTGAAATCGGCTGTCTGCAGCTTGTCTTTGTCGTTGATGATGAATGTATATTCCAGACCCTGCATCTGTGTCGGAACCTCGGTGCGCAGATATGTGCGTCCGTCTATAGTCCAGCGACCCTCAAGTGTGGTGCCGGGCCAGCTGCCGAGCGGAGCGTCGTTGTCGGTCTCGCCGCGGTCGACATTATAGGCATATACTGCCTGCGGATTCCATCCGTCTTTGACCTCGACCCAGATATAATGCACTGTCGGCTCGACGGGTTGATCGGGGTTGCTGACAGTCACGTCATCGAAATATAGGTCGCCGCTGACGGTGGCTCCGCGATCGGCCACCTGCTGGTCGTTGCAATTGATAATGAAATAGTAGTCGCGGCCCTGCATCGACTGAGGCATCTCGACCCGCTTGTATGTGCGGCCGTTAATGCTGTATGATCCGCTTAATGCAGCTCCGGGCCATGAGCCAAAAGGGGCATTGCCTTCGATTTCGCCGGTTGACTCGTTGTAGGCATAGATATATGTATTGCTCCAGCCTGTTTTATCCTCGACATATACATAGTGTGGATCTACCGGCTCGGGCGGAGTCACCTCACCGCCGTTGTCGTTGACAAATACGGCATAGCCCTGGCCTGAGAGAGTGAATGTGCCCGGGTTGTCAAAATTTACACTACGGCCCGAGAATACGTCGGTAAACGTACCCGACGGCAGACCTCCGTTGACGGTAAATGACTGCTGCGAGTCACTGAAATTGAGCATTACCACTACATTTTCGCTCTGCAAGGTGCGTTTGAATGCGTAGATATTGTTGTTGTTGCTGGTCGACAGGTTGGTGAGCGAGCCATGCTGTGCGCCTGTGCGCAGAGCGGGTTGGGTATGCTTGATGTGGCAGAGAGTCTTGATTAGCTGTGTCATCTCGTTGTCGGGTTTGCTCCAGTCAATGGGTGTCTTTTCGGCAAGTGACACCCGGCCCGACTTATACTGTATTTCCTGACCGTTGTAGATCAGCGGCATACCGTAGATTGTAAACTCCAGTACAGTCATGGGGCGCAGATATTTGCCAAGAATTTTATCTTCGGTGCCGTTTTGGTCCTGTACTATGTCGTGGGTCGACAGATACACCATGCGCGAGCGGCCTTTGTAGGCATTGGCGGTGTGCAGAGCCATACATTTGTCGCGCAGGGTGTTCAGGTTGGGATTTTTGGCAAAATCAGCCAGACTCTGCTGGAATTCCCATACCCAGTTGTAGTCGAAGTATCCCTTCGACACTAACTGGGGTTTGGAATTGTCTTCGGCAAGCCACGCTATGCGTTTGCCGTTCTTGAGCACGCGCGATGTGGCTTTACGCCAGAATTCTTCTGACGGGCCGGCTGCATAGTCGCATCGATAGCCGTCGATGTTGAACTCAGTGACCCAGTATTGCATTGCCTCGATCATTGCCTCGTGCATGGCCGTGTTGTTGACATCGAGCTGATAGACATCGTTCCATCCGTTGGGGCTGTAGAAATTGTTGCCGTAATATTCGGGATGCGAGCTCACCCACACATTGTCTTTTGACGTATGGTTGCCGACCCAGTCAAACCATACCTCCATACCGTTGGCATGTATGGTATTGATCAGCGAGCGCAAATCGGCCGCTGTACCGTAATCGGGATTTACTGATTTGTAGTCTTTCACGGCATAAGGGCTCGAATATGTGCCCCACTTGCCTATATCGCCGAGCTTGTAGATCGGCATTAGCCAGATGACGTCGACACCCAGTTCCTTGAGCCGGGGTATCTGAGCCTCAACACCGGCAAAATTTCCGGCCGGTGAGAAATTGCGTACAAACACCTCGTAGATGACGCGGTTCTCGGGGATACGTACATCCTCGGCAGCAGAAGCACCGATCTGTGGCAGAAGCATCGCTGCCGCCAGAGCGTACGCCTTCAGTTTTTCAGATATTTTCATGTATATTTTATAAATTAGGGTCGGAGCGAGTCTGCTCCGACCCTTTGTGAAATAGACTGTAGATTATAATTGGATTAAAGCTGTACCTTGCGGGCCACGCCTCCGCGCACCTCGATGTAGAGGCCGTTGTCGGGATTGGCCACGCGTATGCCGTGCAGATTATAGTAAACTGCCTCGGCATTGTTGTCGACGTTCATGTCCTCGATGCCTGCGGCGGCATTGTCGGGATTGGCCACAATATACCAGTCGCGGTCGGCGGTGATAGCCAGCGCGTCATACTGGCTGCCGGCGTTGTTGTTGAAAATCAGGTTGTAGACAGTCTCGCCTGCACTTTTGTAGGGGAATGTCTTATATGCGACGCCATTGATTGTCTCGGTGGCGGTAGCTGCCACACCGGGCCATCCGCCGAAGAGCTCGGGCACTCCGTCGCCCCATGCATATACATAGAGATCGTCCCAGCCGGTTTTGTCTTCAATATATATGGTGTAGTATTTAACGCGCGGGTCGTTGATCACGGTGGCGGTGTTGTCGGGATTGAGTTTGACAAAAACATCGGCGTCGGGTGTGATCACGGGACCGTCGAACTGCTCGGCTCCGCTGTTGAAAATCAGGTTGTAAGCTGTCGAGCCTGCCTGCATGTCGTAGGTCAGATAGTTCACACCCTCGATATTCTCCGAACCCTTGGCTGTAGCGCCGGGCCATCCACCGAAGAGCTCGGGTTGACCGTCGGCCCACGCATATACGCATACGTCGGTCCAGGATGTGCCGTTATTGACAAAGAGTGTGTTGTACTCGATCACGGGAGGTGTGATGGGCTCGTTGGGATCGACTGACACCATGCCGGTGCCGAAGGCCGCAAAGTAGTAATCTTTGTCGAGAGTGACAGGCATGTCTTTGAGCTGCGAGCCGCCGTTGTTGTTATTGTAGATGAGGTTGAGAGCTTTGTCGTTGAGATCGGCGGGAATGGCATACTTTTCAAAAACGACGCCATTGACAGTCTCGCTGCCCGATGCCGTCATGCCGGGCCAGCCGCCCAGAGGATCGGTCAGGCCGTCTCCCCATGCATAAAGGGCAGTGGCCTGCCAGCCGGTCTGATTGTTGATGAAGATTGTGTGCTGAGCCGAGGCGGCCAGACTCGTCAGAGCCAGAGCACATGTCAGTGAAGTAAAAATTTTCTTCATGGTGAATGATTGGTGATAAATAATTCTGATAATGAATCTCTGTGATGATTCACTTTTGCGCAAATTTAATGACTATAATATCGCGTTTGACGCACTTTAAAGAGAAATCAAACATTTCAGATAGATAACTCGCTGATATACAATATTGCCTATCGGCATTATTCTAATATGATATCAAGGTGAATCAATGCGACGGATGCTTTAGATCGCCGTTGCGCAAGGCTTTGAGAATCTTTGCCTTGCAAAAATTCAAATTAGAGCCGGATTTGATATCCTGTGTCTGAACGATCTGATAATCAGGGCTGAATGCGGTGTGCTCTTTGATTGTATCTCCTAAGGTGCCTGATGCCGATAAATCAGCACAAAATTGAGGTAATTTTGTCAAGCGAAAATGTGAATACAACCAATCAAAAATCATACGTACTATCATGATGAAAAAGTTTTTTACATTGTTGAGTGTCATCCTCGCCGCCGTCTTTTCGACATCGGCCCAGCACTCGATTTACATCGACAACCAGACGGGTTGGACTGATGTGGCCCTTTATGCATGGGCTGACGGCCTGACGGATGCTATTGGCGGTTGGCCAGGTGTGCAATCCAATACAATTGTCAATATCGATGGGGTTGATTACATAAAATATGATATACCTGCCTCGCTGAATGATAAATCGGTCAATCTGATTTTTAACAATAATAATGGTAGCCAGTTAAAAGATTACTGGGTTACCTTTGACCGTGATATTTTATTCAAAGCTGCCGACGGAAATCTCACCAACTGTAATAAGAATCTGCTTTATGTAGAAAACCTGACCGGTTGGGCTGATAACGATCTGCATGTATATGCTTATGCAGATGATCAGGATATTATTTTCGGGGCATGGCCCGGCGCGGTTTCTGTAGGTAAAATCACTGAAAATGGCAAGACTTATCTGATTTTTATATCTGATGAGACCACAGACAAATCCTGCTCGCTTATATTCAATAATGGAAATAGCGTACAATTTAATTACGAAAATGCTGTCGTCCTTGATGGTAAGCAAGGAAAAATATCGGCAGTTTATACCACTCCCGAATATCAGGATAACATTTACCTGACCGGTAACATTAACAACTGGACAATCTCACCTGCCATGACCATCCCTCATGTCGGGGACGGTGTCTACAAACGCACTTTCTCTGATTTCAGCGAGGCGCCTATGTTTAAGATATCGACAAGTGCGTCAAACGACTGGGATACATTTGATGCTGCTGTGATCCAGCCGTCAAATCCAGGTATGACAAACGAGACACAGTCGTACAGTGTCGGTTATACGAGTAATATCACGCTCCCGTTGTGCCATCAGTTCACTGTCACGATAGATCTTGTCAATAAGACTATTCGCGTCGATGTGGCATTTAATGTAAACATGCCCCTCAAACCTTCTGATTTCAACAACGGCAAGAAACACTATTTCTTTGTCGGTACACGTACAAACGACTTCCGTCTGCAGCCCGAATGGGAGTTCGAGCCACAGGACGGTAAACTCGTGATTGATAACCGCCTTGTATATCCCGGTATGTTTGCCATAGGTGTGGTTGACAATTATGAGGATTATATCTATCACCGTTTTAAAATGTATGCAAAATACAGCAACGGCTATGGCTGGGATGTGACCAAAGATTTCCACACCGATCTCGCACTCGAGGCAGCCGGCAACGGTGTCTGCATCACAACCGAAGATTATATGAATAAACGTCGCCCCTACCGTTGGGCTCCCGATCAGGACGGCGACAAGACAGTGATGATATTCAACTGGAACAACAATCAGGATAAGAGCAGTGAGATTTTGCTTGGCGATCCCGTGCTCTGCGATCAGATTGTGCTCACCCTCGACGAAAACGATATGCCGGCGACTTTGTCGTTTGATGGCTGCCACGACGATAAAGCGACTGTCGCATCACGTCGTATGTTCTCGCCCTGCGGCTCGATGATCTATAATGCCGATCCTGAGGTGTTCGACGGTACCAAAGGCACAACTTACTGGTACGTAAGCGAAGAGTACAACCACACAATTAAGACATGGGCCAACGCCTGGGTGCAGTATGATGCCAATTACAAACCCTATGTCGACGGCTATGGCCGCTACATGGCCCAGACTGTGTTCCAGTATTCGGCCTGGATGAAACAGCATCCCACCTACTTCCAGTATCCCGACGATGTGAGCGGCATGCCCTACAGTTCTGACGACATCCTGTTCGTACACTACTCTCAGCTCGCCCCCGATGATCCATATATGAGCTACTATAAGAGCAAACTCGGCAACGGCGAAAAGGTAGTGATCGGCGGTCAGCAGGAGCTCAAGAGCTCGGATCTGGCCGAAGGACAGAATCCCTGGCATTACAGCGAGCAACTCTACTCGTTTGCCGAAGACGGTATCACCCCCGTGCCGCTTGGCGATCAGAGCCGTGAGTCGGCCAACTGGCAACCCTATGTAGTGTCAGATATCTGGCTCTACGACGAGTTCAAGATCTGGTCGGGCACCAGCGGCGGACATCTCTATCAGGGCCGTGCTCAGGACAAGGCCGAGGACAATGATTTTCTCTGGTTCCCCGAGAACGGTGGCGTCGATATCAATGCCGCGACTGCCGGTGTCGTATCTCCCACATATATCTATCAGAACAGTGGCGAGCCCACCGAGGGCAAACTCTTCAACGTCGGCAAACACCCGACGACCAACAATTATAATTTCAAGGGTGCGCCTCGATATTTCAAACGCGTGATTCTGTGGTATGATGCCGACGGCGGTATGGGCAACTCGGTGATCCAGTTCCTCGGCCGTTACTTCGCTCCGGAGATCACAATTGCCAAAAACGACGAGAATACGCTCAGCTATCAGTGGACTATTCCCCACGAGGACAAGGAAGACAATGCCGACGTGCGTCTGATCTCATACTCGATCGAGCGTCACGTTGTCAACGAAGACGGTACGACATCATTCCACGGCTATGCTGTCGACGAGAACGGCAGCGAGGTGCGCGACTTCAAGGTCGGTGACGACGAGAATGGCCGCAGTCTCGATGTCATGCACGAGAACAATGAGTTTGCGACCGTACACTCGCGCGTCGACAACACAAAGTTGCCAACAGGCACATACTTCTATGTCGTAAAGGCCAAAGTCTATGACAACACCAACGACCGCAACATGGTGCTTGACCGCGAGGCTACCTCGACCCGTGCCAACATACTGGCAGCCGAGATAGGCACCGGCATAGAGGATGTTGAGGCCGACGCAGCCGGCGAGGCCGTCTACTACGATCTGCGCGGCGTACGTGTCGACAATCCCGCCAACGGCACATTCATCAAAGTGTGCGCAGGCAAAGCCGTAAAAGTAAATCTCTGAAAAAGTAGATAAAGTTAAGATAAAGAAGGATGATATAATCTGACAGGTCTTGCCACGGAAGGGCAGACCACAAAAACGGCCGGGTTGTGAAACTCGGCCGTTTTTGTCGATATGCGTTTTAGTGCTCGTTCCCCAATTTTTTAATGCTGGGGGGAACGGGCGTTTACTGCCCGATCGGTTCGCTGCCCGGTTCAGAGTACCAGCGCGAATACATCAGGTAGTTGTGGGCGATCTTGCGGTTGATCTCTTTGCTTTGCTCGGGATCGACCATTTTTATGAATTTGGCCGGAGCTCCGGCCCATAGTTCGTTTGGTCCGATCTTGGTGCGCGACAGCACTACGGCACCGGCAGCCACGATGGCGCCTTCGCCCACCTCGGCGTCGTCCATTATTACAGACCCCATGCCCAGCAGGGCATAGTCGTGCACTTTGGCACCGTGCACTGTGACGTTGTGGCCGATCGACACATCGTCGCCGATCTCGATTGTCGATTTCTGATACAGGGTGTGCAGCACACTGCCATCCTGTATGTTGACGCGGTTGCCGATGCGTATCGAGTTGACGTCGCCGCGCAGTACGGTGTTAAACCATATGCTGCACTCGTCGCCCATCACGACATCACCTATGATCGAGGCGTTCGGGGCAAGAAAGCAGTCCTTGCCTATCTGCGGAGTGAATCCGCGCAGGGGGATTATAAGAGCCATATTGTTTTGATTCGGCATTCGCCGTAATAGGGGTTGATAGTCGGTTCTTTCAGCGTCCGGAATTGATGTTCCGGGTCGAATTCACGTCGAGAGGTGCGGTGTTGCGTTTCAGCCACTCGAGGTCAGAGCCGTCAAGATAGGGCGACAAAGCCTCGGCCACACGGGCGTGGTAGTTGTTGATCCACACGATCTCGTCGTTGGTCATTATGGATGTGTCAAACAGCCGCAGGTCAAACGGGCACAATGTCAGCGTCTCGAACTGCAGGAATTCGCCGAATTCTGTAGTCATCGCCTCGACGGTCAGCACCAGGTTCTCGCAGCGGATGCCGTGTATGCCCTCGCGATAGAGACCGGGCTCGTTTGAGGTGATCATGCCGGGCGTGAGCGGGGTGGGGACGTAGTTGAGACGGATGCTCTGAGGGCCTTCGTGCACGTTGAGGAAGTGACCGACACCGTGGCCCGTGCCGTGCAGATACGACAGACCCTCGCGCCACAGAAACTGGCGGGCGATGGCATCGAGCTGAGCACCGCATGTACCGGCCGGGAAGATGGTCGAGCCCAGAGCGATGTGGCCCTTCATCACCAGCGTGAAGTCGCGACGCTCGGCATCGGTGGGTCTGGCGCCCAGGCTGATGGTGCGGGTAATGTCGGTGGTGCCGTCGAGATATTG
>JAUNGA010000008.1 GCA_030524765.1 Bacteroidales bacterium
GTGGTGCCTGCGCCGTTGTGGGTGCCTGTATATCCGCCGGCGTTGTGTCTGCCGGTCGCGGGCTCGATTATGTCATCGACCGGGTCTATTATTTCATCGACGGTCTCTTCGGGCTCAACAATCTCGTCGTTGACGAGGTGGCGGTAGGCTGCGTCGGCGCCGCTTCCGGCTGCGATTCCGGCAGCGCCGGTAGCTGCGGCCGCTGCTGTCGACCGGTCGGGCCTTGGATTTTTCTGTTTGCCTCGGGACTGTTGCTGCGACAGCTCGTCGGCGGGAATGATGGCGTCGTTGTTGCTCATATTGATTTAATGAATGTTTGTTGCAAAATTAAGGCTTCGTCGTGCCGCGATGCAAATTTTACATCGTCTCTTTGACGAAGCCTCGGTGTTTTTTGACGAAACCGGGTGTCGCGCTGTCGAAAGTCAGCGATCGTTCTCGGGTTTGGGATAGCGTATCACAGGCAGTTCATGCATGCTTTTGGGTGCGATGAGCATGGGGTGCTGTTTGTCTTCTGATCGACGCACCACGTCGCGGTGAATGTGTCTGAAAAGTTCCATCACCGTGATTGTATAGTCATGATCGCGGTCGGCCTTGCCACGCAGACCGGTGATGAGAGCCTGTGTGAAGAAGCCTTTATCGAGCCATCCGCCACTCCAGCTGAATTCCTCGCTGCGGCTCGACAGCATATACACGTGGCCGGGTTTGGCCTTGAGTCCGGCAAAACTGTCTGTGTCGGGCGATACGGATTTACCGGCCGAACCGCTGTGGCAAGCGTTGATAAACACAAACACCTCGCTCGCCTTGGCCTGATCAAGCATCCTGACCAGATCACTGTAGTTAAGCGAGCTCTTGAACAGCCCGAGGCCACCCTCATAGCCGTGGCCGTTGAAAAAGAATATGATACGGTCGCCCTTCTGAGCAGTGTCGGTGATCTTTTTGAGCTTGGCGGTGACGTTTTCGCGTGTGGCATATTTTGAGGTCAGCACGGTGACGTCTTTTGTAGTCTGTTTGAGTATTGTGGCCAGATCTTTGACGTCTTTTGCGGAAAGCTTGGTGACGTCGGGCTCATCATAGTTTGACATGCCCACCAGCAGTGCAAACGTGCGGGCCTCGGTCGGGCAGCAGAGGGTCAGCACGGCGATTATAATCAGTATAAGCCTTTTCATACAATTTTGATATAGGTGAGTATAAGTCTTGTTTACATGGCTTTGCATACCGAGCAACGTGAGTTGCGCACGTCATAGTCGCTGAGTTGCCGGCCGCATTTGGGACATACCACTATCTTGGCACGCCGTGCGCGAATCTCTTTTAGCCGCTCGGCATCGTCCTTATAGCGGTAGCGCAGAAATGCGAGCGGCCCGGCGGTGGCCATCGACGACATGGCAATCATGATGGCCGGGTCCATCGGCACGGCCAGACGTATCAGCGCGGCTACCACCACGCCTGCCACCGGAGCGATGATCGAGTTGCGGGTGTGCTTTTTGACAGTGGCATTGTGCTCGTCTTCCTCGCGCCGCAGCTGTGAGTCGAGCGATTTGATGTAGCTGAATTCGTAGTGCAGGCTCGGATCAAGCACCCGTCGGGCCATGAATGTGACCGATCGCGCGCCCTCGGGGCCGAGTCGTATGATGTCGGTGGGCTGTATGCGGCACGAATAGACGCGGGCAAAATCGCCGTTGGCGTTGCGCAGATATATGCCGTTGCCACCATTGCCTTTCAGATCTTCGATAAACCATTGGCGATAGTCGTCGCTTATGGTTATACGGGCGTGCTCGCCGTGTACATATGTCAGCGAAGGGTCGATCTCGAAAGGCTGGTTGCCGCGTCGTCCGATTGTAAATATGTAAGGCATTATTTGTCCGGTGTCTGTTGGGGTGCCGTATATCGGGCGGCTACCTTGTCTTTGTAGACTTTGAGCAGGGCCTTGGGCACGTTGAGTTTGAAATGATGCGACTCAATGTCGGAGAGAGTCAGATATTGCTTGGGCACATTTATGTTAGACAGATATGTCTGGTTGATGATCAGGCTGCGGCCCATGCGCACAAACATGGCGGGGATGCCTTTGGGCAGCACCGCCGCAAGAATCTTCTCGACGCCCGACAGACCTGTGTTGAGCGTCAATGCATGGCCGCTGATATATGTCAGTCGCGTGTAGTTGCCGTTTGCCTGAAAGAATGCTACCTTGTCGAGGTCTATTATCAGCAGCTCGTCGCGGGTGTTGAGGCACACTTTTCTCATTGCTGTGTGAGTTTTCGATGGTCTATTGTGCCACAAATTTAATAAATTGCAGTGTGAAATGCAAACAATCAGGGCCGTTTCGATAATATGCGGAGTCAACTGGCGGATGCAGTACCTCTATAACTATCACAGCGCCATCATCGAGCACTACCTTTTCAATTGTCATCGAGGGCCGGGGCTGTATATTTCCGTCAGTCCGGATAGCGGAAAGATTTTTCAACAAGTCGAATCAAAGAGGTGCGATCTGTCGAGGCTGTCTAACATCTGTGCGATTTATACGAAAAGCCGCCGGCTGCGCTTGAGTTCGGGTGCAGCCGGCGGATTTCAAAAGGTCGGGATCATTTGTTCTGGTAGACGGTATCGACTGTAGCTATATAGAAGTCCTTGCCGAGGTAGCGGGCGTTGCATTCAACTTTATATAGCCTTGCCGGTCCTTCGGGGATTTGTACATCTTCGACGGTTTCTTTAAAACTTCTTTTTGCGTGCCAGTCTGTAAAATCTATGACCGTGTCTGTATCGCTGAAATAGTAAAAACGATCCGTAAATCCATGATGGAGACCATATTCACGTATCTCATGGTAACGAGGTCCACTATAATCTGAATATTCAAGACCATAAGCGCGATAATAGGGCACATAACGGACATACCAACCATCAACATGATGATCTCCGTTTCCAAATTTTATATCGGTACCGAATATCTTATATTCAGACCAATAATTAGGCCCAAAAGTATCGATGTATCCATCTTCGCGAAGTAATAATGGTGATAATTTGTTCAAATCGGGAACTCCTGTTTTTGCACCGCGAATTGCAGTTGTTGCACTCTCTCCATATATAGTATATTGTTTAAATGTCAGGACTTCATCATCAGAAATATATTGTTCCAAATAATCAAATGACGAGAATGGATTAGATGTGGAAAGCGATACATCAAACATATAGTTTCCGCTGCGGTATTCTTCGGTTTTGGTCTGGCCGTTTGAGTAGATGAGTTCGCGCTCGATGATGTAGCAGGAGCGCAGGGCGAGATTGTCGTGGGCGTCGTACCATTCGTAGCGGCGATTGTATTTGACGTCGACAAGCTTCAACTCAAGGGCGGCGATGTAGGTCACGACGTAGTCGACGTCGAAGGCGGCTGGATGGTCGCCGGGGGTGCCCTCGGCTGTGGCGGTCTGCGAGAACGTGGCCGTGACCTCGTAGACGTCGGCCATCTTGGCCGGGGACTTGCCATTGTCCTCAAGCTTGCGCGTGGTGACATCTTTGAGTTTCACGGGCGAGAGGCTGTAGTAGGGCATCGCTACGTCCAGACCGTCGGGGGCGGCGGCCTGCTCGTAGCTCCAGCCGATTGTGATGGACTTGTCGCCGACTGCGAAGATCTGCGCTGCGTCAGCGGCACCGGTGGCGTCGGGCGATGTCTCCGTCAGGCGGGTGAGCTCCTCGGCGGAGGACACCCACACAGTGTCGCGCACGGCCGAGACGGTGACCGCGGCCCTCGGCTCGCTCACATAGCGGTTCTTATACTCGTCGGTATAGACTGAGGTCTGAGCCAGCTCCAAAGCCATGTCCTGCCCGGGGGTCTGCACGAAAGGCGAGGCGGAGGAGAGGGTGCCGCCTCTGACGCTCCACGCGTACGACAGCGTGGCTACGGGATCGTCGAGGGTGGTGGTGGTCTCGACCACGCCGATGTAGGATGCCGAGAAGTCGAGCGTGCGGGTCTCGCTCTTGATGGCGTTGACGCTCTCGAGGGTGATGTTGAAGCGGACGTTTACCTCATACATTGCCGAGTCGGTGACGGTGATGGCGCGCGAGCGGGGGGCGACCGGTCTGACGGAAACGTCGGCCACTGCTACGGATGCACGCGAGCCGGAGCGCTGCTCGACGGCCCCGGCGGTGCCGGTCCTGGCCGCGTTGGGACGGATGTAGGGCATCTCGACTTTGTCGCCGACCGAGTTGGTGATTGTGAACACATCATAAGCCATGTCGAGGCTGATCTCCTGGCCGCCGACCGCGATTTTCTGCCCGATGGTGTGACGGACGGGCATCGTGCCGTTCCGGCCCGTGGAGACGTCTGATGCGTCGCCGGGCTGTCTGAGCTCGTCAAGGGTGCGGGCATGCACGGTGTCGTGCATTACCTTGACCGCTATTGTCGCCTCGGGCTCCCGGGAGATGACTGACCCGTCGGGGTCGTTGTAGGTGCTCTTCTGGGAGACGGTCAGCGCGAGCGGCTCGTCAGGAGTTACGGCGAGGGGCGAGGAGACGGTTCCGGCGCCGGAACCGCCGGGGATGTCCACCGTGAATGCTACATCGCCCGTCTTGGGGCTGTCGGGTTCGGGCCCGGGCTTAGGCTCATCATTGCTGCAAGCCGACAACACACACAGGGCGAAAGCCAACAGATACACGGACACAAAGGGTCGTATAGAGAAAATAGCTTTGAAATTCATATAGAGGGGTGATAAAAATCGGTAATTCATTACATTCGGTACAAATTTAGCGATAATTTACCCCCCCATATTCATTAACAGTATTTAACACATAGAGGGTCCATGTAGAGAGTTTTTACGTGCACCAAGGTGCGCTCGGCGGGGACGGATTTTTCGGCCCGACATTGCGCGTTTCAAAAATATTTTTTAACGCGAGTGTCAGATGAATTTCAAGATTTCCGAACCGGCTCTTATGCGATTTTCTCGACCAAAGCCACCGCCTGGGCCGCGATACCCTCGGCACGACCTGTAAATCCGAGATGCTCGGTGGTGGTGGCTTTTACCGACACGCAGTCGATGCCGATGCCAAGGTCGGCGGCGACGTTGGCCCGCATGGCTGTGATATGCGGCAGCATTTTCGGGGCCTGCGCGATTATGGTCACATCTACATTTACGGGACGCCAGCCGGCCCCGGCGAGCAATCCGACTACCCCGCGCAGCAGCAGCCGCGAGTCGGCGCCGCGCCAGCGCTCGTCGGTGTCGGGAAAGTGTTTGCCGATATCACCCAGTGCAACGGCGCCGAGCAGAGCGTCGGCCAAAGCGTGCAGAGCGACGTCGGCGTCGCTGTGGCCGAGCAGGCCTTTGTCGTGTGGAATGTCAACGCCGCAGATTATGCAGCGGCGGCCTTCGACGAGTCGGTGCACGTCGTAGCCTGAGCCTATGCGGAATGGTGTCATGATATTTTTATAAGACTTGTCTGAATAATCTGTAAATTTTGACAAAGATAGCTGTTTTTGAGCATTGGGGGCCGGTATGACAGGAATTTTTAGTAATTTTGGCATCATGGAAGAAAAGAAACTTTTTCTGCTTGACGCTTACGCGCTGATCTACCGCGCGTATTATGCGCTGATGCGCTCGCCGCGCATGACATCGCAGGGCTTTAACACCTCGGCGGTCTTCGGCTTTGTCAATACGCTCGAGGAGGTGCTGCGCAAAGAGAATCCCGGCTATATAGCCGTGTGCTTTGATCCTCCGGGCGGCCATACGTTCCGTCATGAGGCTTATCCCGAGTACAAGGCACAGCGCGACAAGCAGCCCGAAGACATCACACTGGCCATACCGTATATCAAACGCATTCTCGACGCTTACCGCATACCGGTGGTCGAGGTGCCTGAGTTTGAGGCTGACGACGTGATCGGCACGCTGTCGCGTATGGCCGAGCGCGAGGGCTTTATGACATACATGATGACGCCCGACAAAGACTATGGCCAGCTGGTGACCGACCGCGTGATGATGTATCGCCCGTCGCTGCGTGGCCAAGGCTTTGAGATACGCGGTCCGGAGCAGGTGTGCGAGCGTTACGGCATCTCGAGTCCGGAGCAGGTGATCGATCTGCTGGCACTCGAGGGCGACGTGAGCGACAACATCCCCGGCTGTCCGGGTGTTGGCGAGAAAACAGCCGCAAAACTCATCGGCGAGTGGGGATCGGTCGAGAATATGCTCGAACATGCGGCTGAAATCAAGGGCGCGCTGCAGAAAAAAATCACCGAGAATGCCAAGCAGATACTTTTCTCGAAATATCTCGTGACCATCAAGACCGATGTGCCTCTCGACATTAAGCCTGACGCATTTTTGCGCCGTGAGCCCGATGTCGATGCGCTTGTCAAAATATTCGAGGAACTCGAGTTCCGCACATTTATCAACCGTCTGCAGGGGCGTACCGCAGCTGCCGCCAAGCCGGATATAGCACCACGGGCGGCCACGCCGTCGCTCTTTGACATGCCCGACGATGAGGCCGCCGAGGCCGCTGCCGCTGCAACCGGTATGGCCGAGACAGGCATTACTGTAGAGACGCCCGACACCCCCGAGGCTATAGCTGATTTTCTGAGCCACGCCGCCGGGAGCGGCACGGTGGGCATCGCTGTTGATGCCGCCGGCGAGTCGGCAATGACCGCCGATCTGCATGGTGTGGCGTTGGCTGCCGACGGACGGACGGCCTATATCGCAATGACGGGATTCGGTAGCGGCGTGACCGGGTCGGCCACATTGCTTGCCCCTCTGTTTTCAGACCCGGCGGTAACACTGGTTAGCCATGACGTGAAGCGCGATATGGTGATTTTGCGCCGTGCCGGCGTCGACTGGACGGCTCCATATTTCGACACAGGGGTGGCCCACTATCTGCTGTCGCCCGAGATGAAGCACGACTTGCCTACCGTGGCCCTGGCGATGCTGCGCTACAAGACGGCCGACTATGACCTCACGGCCACCGAGCGTAAAAAGCCCCGTGTGCTGTCGCCTGACGAAGTCGCCGAGCGGGCTGTTCTGCCGCTGCGGCTGCGTCCGGTGCTGGCAGGGATGCTCGCCGAGCAAGACCTGATCAAGCTGTATGATGACATCGAGGGACCGCTCATCCCCGTGCTCGCACGCATGGAATATGAGGGCGTGCGCGTCGACGTGCGCGAGTTACAGGCCATGTCGCGGCAACTCACCGCACGTATGGTCGAGCTCGAAGAGCAGGTCTATGAGCTGGCCGGCACCCGGTTTAATATCTCGTCGCCGATGCAGGTGGGCGAGGTGCTGTTCGAGAAACTCAGAATCGACCCCGAGGCCAAGCGCACCAAGAGCGGTAAATGGTCGACTACCGAAGAAATACTCGAGAAGTATGCCCGACATAATCCAGTCGTCGGGCTGATACTCGAGATACGCGGCCTCAAAAAACTGCTGGCTACGTATGTCGACGCCTTGCCGACACTGATCAATCCGCGCACGGGCAAGATACATACAACACTCAACCAGACCGTCACGGCTACCGGCCGCATATCATCGACCAATCCCAATCTGCAGAATATACCTGTGCGCACCGAGGAGGGCCGCGAGATACGCCGTGCGTTCGTGGCCGACCCGGGTTGTCTGATACTCTCGGCCGACTATTCGCAGATCGAGCTGCGCCTGATCGCTGACATCAGCGGTGATCCGGAGATGGTGGCGGCTTTCAACGCGGGCGAGGACATACACCGGGCCACGGCGGCCAAGATATATCATGAGCCGCTCGATGCCGTGACCGACGACCAGCGTCGTCATGCCAAGACCGCCAACTTCGGCATCATATACGGCATCTCGGCATTCGGTCTGAGCGAGCGTCTGGGTATTTCGCGGGCCGAGGCCAAGCAGCTCATCAGCGGTTATATGGCATCGTATCCGCGCATCAAGCAGTATATGGATGAGTCGATACAACGGGCCCGTGACAACGGTTATGTAACCACGATACACGGCCGCAAGCGTTTCTTGCCCGATATAGGCTCGCGCAACGCCGCCCTGCGCGGCTATGCCGAGCGCAATGCCATCAATGCCCCGCTGCAGGGATCGGCGGCCGACATCATCAAGATCGCGATGATAGCCGTCGATGCCGAGATGCGGCGTCGCGGCATGCGTTCGCGCATGATAATGCAGGTGCACGATGAGTTGATATTCAATGTCGTGCCCGACGAGCTGCCCGACCTGCAGGCGATGGTGACCGATCTGATGCAGCACTCATATAGCGGCAAGGTCGAGCTTGAGGTTTCGAGCGGAGTAGGCAATAATTGGCTTGAGGCTCATTGATTATGATCGCTCTTTGCCGATATTTATGATTTAAAGTCCGGAATTTATGCGTATAGATATAATAACAGTGCTGCCCGAGATGCTTGAGTCGCCTCTGGGCTGTTCTATCCTGAAACGGGCCTGCGACAAGGGCCTGGCTCAGATTGTCGTGCACAATCTGCGCGACTATACCACCAACAAGCACCGCAAGGTCGATGACTATCCGTTTGGCGGCGACGCCGGCATGGTGATGCAGGTAGAGCCTGTCGACCGTTGTATATCGGCTCTCAAGGCCGAGCGCGACTATGACGAGGTTATTTTTACGGCACCCGACGGCGAGGTATTCAACCAGCGGATGGCCAATTCGCTCTCTCTGCTCGATAATATCATAATACTGTGCGGCCACTACAAGGGTATTGACTACCGCATACGCGAGCATCTGATCACCAAGGAGATATCGATCGGCGACTATGTGCTGACCGGCGGTGAAATGCCCGCTGCCATCATAGCCGACGCTATCGTGCGGCTCATACCGGGTGCGATAGGCGACGAGCAGAGCGCACTGACTGATTCGTTTCAGGACAACCTGCTCGAGCCGCCGATCTATACGCGTCCGGCCGAATATAACGGTTGGCGTGTGCCCGATATATTGCTGTCAGGGCATGAGGCAAAAATTGCCGAGTGGCGTCACGAGCAGGCTGTCGAGCGCACTCGACGGCTGCGCCCCGACCTGCTTGACAATCTCTAAAAAGTCTCTGCGCTTGAGACGACGGGGATAATGTCGATGGTGAAACGGCTATATGGCGTTAAGCCCCAGATATATGACAATTATAAAGGCCGTGAGCACCACCACAAGCACCCCCGAGGCAATGATTGCCGTTATGGCGGTGTTGCGCACCCCGTGACGGTGCGATCTGAGAGCGAGCGCGCCTGCAACGATCGATATCACGCCTGTGGCAAGACCGGCATAACCATTCCATCCCGCGATTAGCCAGGCGATTACGGCTATCACAATCGATAGAATGGCCCATATGCGGTAGCGTGCGGGCTCCTTGACCTTTTCGGCGGGAGTCTTCTGATCATGGGTATCTTCCGACTCTTCGGGCAGCCGGCCCTGCTGAAAGGTTTCTTGCAGTTTATCGTCGTGTATATCTTGAGTTGTCATAGTGAGCATTGTCTTTTTAATTATGACAACAAACTCTTAAAAAAGTTTAATTATTGATAGAAAAAGCAGCCGTGCGGACATACGGCTGTTTCATTTAAAAATGCTTTGAAATCTCAAAGCGTGTGATTGATAGGCCGTTAAAAGCCTTTCGTGTTTTTATTCAAAATGAGATAAACATAGACACTCCATAATGATGCGATGTAAACCTTTGATTGACAGTGGCACCTTGTAACGTCAAAGTTAAATGAAAGAGCCGTGCGTGCGAATATCACTCTGCATAGGTGCCCACCAGCCGTATCACATAGGTGGGATGCATGGGGTCGTTTGTGATGATGTTGAGGCGCGAGTTGAGCAGGGCGCCGGTCTGCACCGACGGATCGACGGTGACAGTTATGACGGTTTTCTTGCCTTTTTTGACCGATGTGTCTTTGATTCTGACTGTCACGCCCGGATCGGTCGAATATACACGCCGCACGTCGAGACGGTCTTTGCCGGCATTGGCGAGGGTCATCGTGCGTGTGATTATGCCGCCGTCGCGCACGACAGTGCCATAATCGATGGTCTGGGTCTCGGGCACGGCGATGGGCGCATTCTGCATGCGTGATGCGCTGAGACCGCTGAAATCTTCTTTGACAAGCAGCGTCATGGGCAGGGTGTATTCGAGTCCGGGTGCGGGGCTGATGGTGACCGAATCCTCGACCAGACCGTAGAGAGGACATTTGTCGGCATTTACATATGCGATGAGTGTGACCTGCTCGCCCGGAGGAGCAGCTTCGGGCGCCGGCACGATATCGAGCCATGCCGGGCTGCGGGTGATCTTGACACGCAGCGAGTCTGACGAACGGTTGTAGCCGTCGACATACACGGTCTTGAGCCGGCCTTTGTTGACCTCGCCCAGCATTATGCCGTCGTGGGCGAGTTTGAGCGGACCGAGATCGGCAGGGTAGCGGCGCGCTACGGTCTCGCCCGAGCCGATGACCACGCCCGAGATGGTGAGCCGTGTCTTGCGTGGCTCGCCGTTTGTCTCGACGGTTATGTCTTTTGAGAATCTGCCGGGTCGCCCTTGAGGATCGTAGCTGACTTCGATATAAGCGGTGTCGCCCGGAGCGATAGGCTTCGAGGGGATTACAGGCCGTGTGCAGCCACAGCTGGCGTGAGCCTGCACGACAGCGAGCGGTTCGAGGCCGGTGTTGACCAATGCAAACCGGCAAGTGGCCGGCCCCGACTCCTCGGTGAACGCGCCAAAGTTGTATTTTGTGGCAAGCCATGTGCCGCGGGCCTGAGCCCATGCGGCGCCTGCCGTGAGCAGCAGTGTCAGAGCAAGAAATGTTTTTTTCATATCAGTAGGCAAGAGCGACGTTGTCTACCCACAGGGTCAGGCCCGGTGTGCCCACATAAGGCTCGCCGCTGCCGGCCGAAAACATTACAATCATGTGTGTGGGTGTGGCGTCGGGGGCATCCCAGCCGACCTCCTTGACAGGGACCATTTTGCCGCGTGAATTACGGGCATAATAGCTTTTTTCGGCCGGTATGAGGCCCATATAGGGTTTATAATAAGATTCTTTTGAGATATCGCCGTAATGCAGGTCGAGATGGTGGCCGTTGACCCATCCGCCTGTGGTATGGCCGAACAGCTCGCGGCCGGTACCCACGCGTTTGGCATATATGTTGCCGTCGGCATCTTCCCAGCGTCGCTGCAGAAAGATGAACACTTCGGCCTTGTCAGAACCCTTCATGGTGCGTTTGTGACCGAATCCTGACGAATATATGCGCTGATTGCCCGACGGGACCTCGAGGCGATAGTCAAAGCACAGAGCTGTGGGACGCTTGGTAAATGGTACGCCCATCTCCATCTTTGAGTAGGGATTCGATGTCGATTTGATCGGCTCGATCATCTTGCCTAAGAATAGAGTGCCGGCTACCATGACATCTATGTTGATCAGCCCTATGGCCTTGCAGTGCTCGATCATCGATGTGAGTTTGGCACAACGGCCACCGCCGGGACGGGTATCGGGGAATACAGCGTTGGAGCACTTGGTCACGCCGGCCACTTTGGCCATTACGTTTGATGTGGCCCATGGCGATCCGCCCGAGCCCTTGTAGGGTTCGTTGCCGTTGACGGTCGCGTTTGGCCCGATGGCATATACCTGACGGTCTTTTCCGCCGATGACTGCAGATTCGTGTATGTTGCGGGTGACCCAGTTTTCGAAGTCGCCGTAGCGTATCGGCTCGCGGGTCTCGGCTGCCATAGGCATGCCAGACAGTGCAAGTAATGCAGCAAAAATAAATAGTCGAACGCTCATAATGGATGCAAAGATAAATAAAAAAGGTATGTTGATATCAATATAACGTCATTCGGGCCCAAAAAGTCGCATTTCTGACCAAAAAATGCGTAACTTTGCCTGTGATATGAAATTTGCACTTGTCAGAATATTCGCAATAATTGCCGTATGTGTCGCCGTAACGGCCGGATGCATGCGCTGGGAATATGGCGATATCGAGCAGATAACTGCCGCTCCCGAGGGACTGTTTGTGCTCAACGAGGGCAACTTCCAATATGGCAATGCCACGCTCAGCTATTATGATCCGGCTACCGACGAGGTAGAGAACGAGGTGTTTGTACGCGCCAACGGATTCAAACTCGGTGATGTGGCCCAGTCGATGACCATGCACGGCGGTCTGGGCTGGGTGGTTGTCAACAATTCACATGTGATATT
This sequence comes from Bacteroidales bacterium, assembly GCA_030524765.1. Classification (GTDB taxonomy): domain Bacteria; phylum Bacteroidota; class Bacteroidia; order Bacteroidales; family Muribaculaceae; genus CAG-873. The sequence goes on from JAUNGA010000008.1 coordinate 12,123, forward strand.
TGCAATTGATCCTGACACATTTGTCGAGGTGGGGCGCATCACCGACCTCACATCGCCACGCTGTATTCACTTCCTGTCAGACACAAAGGCGTATGTGACACAGATATGGGACAACCGTATATTTATCGTCGATCCGTCGCGCTACGAGATCACGGGTTACATCGAGATTCCCGGCATGGAGCGGGGCGACGGATCTACCGAGATGATGGTGCAGATCGGCGATTATGTATATGTCAACTGTTACAGCTACTGGAATCTGTTGCTCAAAATCGACAGTCGCACCGACGAGGTGACCGATATTATAGAGGTAGGCATACAGCCGCGCACGATGACGGCCGATTGTATGGGCCGGCTGTGGATACTCTGTGACGGCGGATACGCCGGCAGCCCTTATGCATATGAGGAGCCCAGGCTGTTGTGTGTTGATCCCACGACTATGACCGTGCTCAAGCAGTTTGACTATCCGCTGGGCACCAAGGCCACTACTGTAGTGACCAACGGCGCCGGTGACCGTCTGTACTGGATATGCGACGATGTATGGTCGATGCCTGTCACTGCCGACGAGCTGCCCTCCGAGCCGCTGATACCTGCCATAGGCACGATTTATTACGGACTGACGGTCGACCCCTCGTCGGGCGACATTTATGTGGCCGACGCAATTGATTATCAGCAGCAGGGCGTGGTATATAGATTCTCGCCCGACGGCGAGCTGCGTGGACGGTTTTATGTAGGTATAACGCCTCGTGCATTTTGCTGGAAGACGGAATGAAAGGTATATTTGTCCTCATAATGGTGTCAGTGGCTTTGTCGGCTATGTCGCAGGAACAGTTGCGCGGACTGACTGTCACCTCGCGCGCTCCGCTGCGCGAGACTGCGCTCGGCCGCACACTCATCGACTCGGCGGCGCTGGCCGAGAGCCCGGCGTTGTCGCTGGCCGATGTTCTGGCCTACAATACGTCGGTGTTTGTCAAGAGCTATGGCCGGGCTACGCTGTCGACGGTGTCGTTTCGCGGTACATCGCCGTCACACACCCGTGTGAGCTGGAACGGTCTCGACATTTCGAGCCCGATGCTCGGTTCGACCGACTTCTCGACCATACCGTCGTATCTGGTCGACCGCGCCTCGATGCTGCACGGCTCGTCGAGCCTCACCGAGAGTGCCGGCGGCCTGGGCGGTGCAGTGCGTCTGTCTACGGCACCGCGCCGCGAGTCGGGCTGGCACGCGCAATATGTGCAGGGTATAGGATCGTTCAGCACGTTCGACGAATACCTGAGGATCGCCTGGGGTAACGATCGCTGGCAGACCTCGACGCGTCTGGTATATTCGTCATCGCCCAATGATTTCAAATACCGAAATCACGACAAAAAAGAGAACATATACGACGATGACCACAATATCGTCGGCTCGTATTACCCCGAGGAACGCAACCGTTCGGGCGCGTTCAAAGACTTCCATGCCCTGCAGCAGGTCTATTATGACACCCGCGGCCACGGACGGCTGGGTCTCAATCTCTGGTACACATCGTCAGACCGTGAACTGCCGTTGCTGACTACCGACTATAGCGACGATACCGCGTTTGAGAACCGCCAACGCAACCAGACACTGCGCTCGACGCTCGGGTGGGAGCGTACAGGCCTGCACACCAAATGGTCGGCTACGGCCGGATACATTCACACATGGACAGCCTATGACTACCGGCGCGACCCGGGAAACGGTGCCCTTGCCACTCTCACACGCTCGCGCTCGTCAATCAATACACTGATGGCAAAGGGCAGTTTCGACTGGTTTCCGACCGACCGCCTGATGGTCACGGCCGGAGTGACTGCCTATCACAATGCTGTCGAGAGCCACGACGGCGATATCACCTCGGCCGACGGTAGCGTCACCCGCATCGGCTATGACCGCAAGCGTGCCGACATCAGCATGATGACCTCGCTGCGGTGGCGCCCGGTGCAGCGGGTAGGTATGCAGGCCGTGCTGCGCGGCGATATCGACGGCGACCGCCACACGCCCTTGATCCCCGCGCTGATGGCCGACGCGGTCATATGGCCCGAAGTCAACCTTACAGTCAAGGGCTCGCTGTCGCGCAACTATCGCGTACCGTCGCTCAACGATCTCTACTATATGCCCGGCGGCAACCCCGACCTGCGCGATGAGCGGGGCTGGACCTACGATCTTGGCCTGTCGGCCGAGTGGACACGCGACGGTATAGTGCGTCTGGCAGCCTCGGCCGGGTGGTTTGATTCGCGCATCGACGACTGGATATTGTGGTTGCCTACGGTCAAGGGTTTCTTTTCGCCGCGCAACATACGCCGCGTGCATGCCTATGGAGTGGAGACAGAGGCCACGGCCGCTGTCAGTCTCGGCCGTGGATTTACGGTCGACGGCACGGCCAATTGGTCATGGACACCGTCGATCAATGAGGGCGAGCCCGTATCGGCCGCCGACCAGTCGGTGGGCAAACAGTTGCCCTATGTGCCCCGCCGGTCGGCGTCGGCCACCGTCAGAGTCAACTATCGACGCTGGTCGCTGTTGTATAAATGGTGCTATTACTCAGAGCGCTTTACCATGTCGAGCAACTCGCCGTCGCTGACAGGTCGGCTCCCGAAGTATTATATGAGCAACGTCTCGGTCGAACGCACCTTTGATGTCGGCCGCGCAAAGCTGTCGTGCAAATTTGCCGTCAACAACCTTTTTGACGAAGAATATCTGTCGGTGCTTGCCCGCCCGATGCCAGGCATCAATTTTGAATTGTTTTTAGGCGTTTCAATATGAAAACATTATATATAACAGATCTTGACGGTACGTTTCTCAACAATCAGGCGCAGGTGTCGGCCGAGTCGGCCCGTATCATTACCGGTCTTAGCCGTGAGGGTGCGCTGATATCGGTGGCCACGGCCCGCACGCCGGCTACCGTCGAGCCACTTATGCGCGACACATATACAGCTGCCGAGATGGTGGTGATGACAGGCGCGGCACTATGGAATCGTCCCGGACATTGCTATGAGGGTCTTGTTGTGCCCGGCGCCGTGCGTGTGTCGGCCATTGTAGACTGTCTGGGGCGGCGTGGCGACGTGCATCCGTTCTGCTACGTGATGCGCCCCGACGGACACCTCGACGTCTACCACGATACGGCCAATCTCAACAGTGCCGAGGCGCGGTTCGTGGCCGAGCGTTCGAATCTGCCGCTCAAGACGTTCATGCTGGGGCATCAGTTGCCTGAAGATGATTATGACCGTACGGCCCTTTTCTTTGGCATGGGGTCTCAGGACGCTATTGTAGGTGCCGCGGATGAGTTGCGTGGCATCACCGACTGTTATGTCTCTTATTACAAAGATACCTATACTCCCGATCTGTGGTTGATCGAGATTTTTGCTCCGGGAGTGTCAAAAGCCTCAGGCATCGAGAGGCTGCGCTCACGGCTCGGTGCCGACCGGGTGGTGGCCTTTGGCGACAACCTCAACGACATACCCATGCTGCAGGCCGCCGACGTTGCCGTTGCCGTCGACAATGCCCTGCCGCAGACCAAAGCCGTCGCCGACATAATCATCGGTGACAACGACCACGACGCCGTAGCCCGCTGGATCGCCGACGACTACCGGCGTAACGGGTGATAAAAGGCGATAATCATATAGGACGCAGTCTGCTCAACTCAAGAAAAAATGCTTACCTTTGTATCGTGAAACGGCAAGTAGGCTTTTCTGGCGCCCTGAGGGCGGCTCTGGCGGTTGTGGCCCTGGTGATGTGGGGCTGCAGCTCGACCAAACATGTGCCTGCCGACGAGATGCTGCTCGACAAGGTCAGTATCGATATCGATGGCGACAGCCGTGCCGGTACTCAGGAAGAACTGATAAACTTTCTGCGTCAGACACCCAACCACAAGGTGCTCGGTTTTGCAAAACTGCAGCTGGCAACATACTCGCTGTCAGGCAGCGACACGACCAAATGGTACAACCGCTGGCTGCGTAGTCTGGGCCAGCCTCCTGTAATATACGACGAGGAGCTCACCGAGGCTTCACGCCGTCAGTTGCGTCAGGCGCTGATAAACCGCGGATATATGGATGCCGTCGTGACGGTCGACACGGCGTTGCACCCCGAGCGCAAGCGTGCCGAGGTGGCTTATGTCATCAATACTGGCGAGCCCCACACTATAGGATCGCTCGACCTGAATATCGCCGACTCGGCCATACGCGAGATCGTAGAGACCGATACGATGCTGATCGATCTGGCCGCCGGCGATCTGTTTGACCGCAACAAACTCGACAACGTGCGCGCCACCATCACCGAGCGCCTGCGCGAGCACGGCTACTATGCATACAGCAAGGAATTGATTACATTTACGGCTGACACCGTGCGGGGATCGAAGGTGGTCGATCTGACTCTTAACATGAGTGGAGGTGTCGAGCGCGACTCGCTGCAGACGATGCGCGGCAACCGCGTCTACATGGTGCGGTCGGTGACGTTTGTGACCGAGGAGGCCGCTGCTGATCCGGCCATGGCCGACACGGTCGATTACCGGGGCTTGCAGGTGGTCTACGGCCGCGACCGCTACATACGGCCATCGTCGCTATACGATATGTGTTTCATCGAGCCCGGCCGTCCCTACAACGCCCGTATGGTCGACCGCACCTATGCGTCGCTGTCGCGTCTGAGCATACTCAGATTTATCAACATCGAGATGCGACCGGCCGGATCGGTCGGCGACATAGGCCTGCTCGACTGCGTCATCAGCATATCGCGCAACCGCAAACAGAGCGTGTCGCTTGAGCTCGAGGGCACCAATTCTGAGGGAGACCTCGGATTTGGTATAGGTGCCACGTATCAGCACCGCGATCTGACGCACCGTTCCGAGCTGCTGACGGTGAAATTCCGTACTGCATACGAGAGCCTGTCGGGCAATCTCGACGGCTTTATCAATAAACGCTACTCGGAATATGCGGGCGAGGCGGCGATCACCTTCCCGAAATTCGTGTTGCCCGGCGCATCGCGGGCATTCAAAAAACGTATGCAGGCGACGACCGAGCTGGCTCTGTCGTTCAATTATCAGGAACGTCCCGAATATACCCGCATCATCGCCGGCGTGGCCTGGCGCTGGAAGTGGAACGACCGCCGTCGCGACTACAACCGCCGCCATACGTTTGACCTGTTCGATATAAACTATGTGCGTCTGCCGCGCTCTACCATCGACTTTATCGATCAGATCGCCCCTGACAATCCGCTGTTGCGTTACTCCTACGAAGACCACTTCATCATGCGGCTGGGTTATACGTTCTACCGCACCAACCGTCGCATCCCCACGCCCGAGGTCAACGCTTTTGTCATGCAGCCGCATATCTCGACGCTGCGTGCCTCGGCAGAGACGGCCGGCAACCTGCTCTATGCGCTGTCGTCGGCATTCGGCACACGCCGTGACGACGGGGCCTACAAGGTGTTCGGCATACAGTATGCCCAATATATCAAGGGTGAGGTCGACTATACCTATACCCGCAATCTCAACTCACGCAATGCGCTGGCATTCCATGTCGGCGCCGGCATAGCCTATCCCTACGGCAACTCGTCGATGGTGCCGTTTGAGAAACGATTCTATGCCGGCGGCGCCAACGGCGTTCGAGGCTGGGGAGTGCGCACTCTCGGCCCGGGCTGCTATGACGCCCGCAACTCGGTGAGCGACTTTATCAACCAGTGCGGAGATATACGTCTCGACCTTAGTGTCGAGTATCGTGCCCGGCTGTTCTGGGTATTCGAGGGCGCTCTGTTTATCGACGCAGGCAATATCTGGACCATACATGACTATCCCAATCAGCCCGGCGGCATGTTCCGGTTCAATTCTTTCTACAAACAGATCGCTGCGTCCTACGGCATCGGTCTGCGCATGGACTTTACTTACTTCCTGCTGAGATTTGATCTGGGCATGAAGGCTCATAATCCCGCAATGAACCAGGAACCGTGGCCTCTCATACACCCCAGATGGGGACGCGACTCAAACTTCCACTTCTCGGTGGGTTATCCATTCTGAAACATAATGAAACAGCTTGTAATCTTTGACCTCGACGGCACTCTGCTCAACACAATCGCCGACCTCGGCACGGCCACCAACCATGCATTGTCGGTCAACGGCTATCCGACACATCCGATCACATCCTATCCCATGATGGTCGGCAACGGAGTGCGCCGTCTGATCGAGCGCGCTCTGCCGTCTGAAGACCGCACAGATGCCACGATCGACCGGCTGCTCGGCGCATTCAAAGAGTATTACAACGCCCATCTGTACGACCTCACCGAGCCCTATACCGGCATCGTGTCGCTGCTCGACGGGTTGCAGAGCCGCGGTGTGGCCATCGCTGTGGCATCTAACAAATATGAGGCTGCCGTGCGTCGGCTGATCGAACACTTCTTCGGCGACCGGCAGTGGGCCGCCGTATGCGGCCAGACCGAAGGCGTGCCCGTCAAGCCCGATCCGTCGATCGTATTCCGTATTCTGGGCGAGCATCCCACTCCTAAGGCCGACGTGCTCTATGTAGGCGACTCGGGTGTGGACATCGAGACAGCCCGCCGTGCCTGTGTCGAGTCGGTAGGGGTCACATGGGGCTTCCGTCCGCAACGCGAACTCGCGGCGGCCTATGCCGACCATATAATTTCTGATCCTGCCGACCTGCTCGGTCTGCTCTGACTATCATATCCATATACCAATCAGCTATGAAGACTCCTCACCAGACCATCGCCGCCCTGCTCGCCATCACGATATGGGCCGACGGCGAATATTCAGAGACCGAACGATTTATGGCCGACGAAATCGCCAATACGTTCAGGATACCGGCCGCCGACCTTGGCCGGTATATCGCTGACGCATTTGCCGAGATCGACGGCCTTGACGAGGCGGCGGCTCATGTATATCTGCGGCGGCATGCCTCGCGTGTGCATCCGCTGGAGATTCCTGATATTTTCAGGGCTGCGATTCATATGGTGCTGGCCGACGGCGAGCTGACCTCAGGCGAGGTCAACAATCTCCTTGCGATCAGCGAGGCCCTCGGCATAGATTATTCCACTGCCACCCTCATGCTCTGCGACATGGTCAAGGCAGACCCCGAGATCGAGCTGACCTACGAGCGGGTATGATCATTACAAGACAGCCGCGCAGACAAGCAGGATGACTGCGACGGCAAACATCGAGAGTGCCGTGCCGCCGAGCAACGGATTGAGCTGTGCGCCAAGACGCCTGACCATCAATGCCCGTAATTTGAGACCGAGCAACAGATATACCACTACGGCCACAAGTGATTCGTAGCGTCCGGCCATGATGACAGCCACTGTCAGCAACAGTGAGGCGATGATTATGTCGGCAAGATAGATCCGGGCCATGCATCGGCGTCCCCAGCGTACACACAGTGTGCGTTTGCCTACAGACAGATCGTCTTCGCGATCGCGATAATTGTTGATGATCAGTACGTTGGCACCCATCAGTCCGATGGCGACACTCGACAGCAGCACCTCAGACGACCAGCATCCGGCAGCAAGGTAATAAGTGAGATTGACCGGTATGATGCCGAAGAAGAATACCACGGCCACCTCGCCCCAGCCGTGAGTCGACAGAGGGTAGGGGCCGGTGCTGTAGGCAAATACGCCGACTGCAATCAGTGCTCCGACGGCGAGCAGCCACCATCCGCCCCAGGCCACCAGGCTCAGGCCTACACATCCGGCGATACCGATGGTGACAAGCGTGGCCTTGCGCATGGCTGCGGGAGTGATGTCACCCTCGGTGACGCCGCGGCGCGGTCCCTCGCGGCCGACACGGTCGCGACCGGCGGTGTAATCGTAATATTCGTTGGCAAAGTTAGATGCAATCTGTGCCAATAGCGCGAAGGCAAGGCACAGGACGGCGGGCATGGCGTCGAACCTGCCGTCGATCAGCGCCCATGCCCAGGCCGTGAGCACGCCTGCCACTGACACGGGCAGTGTGCGCAGGCGCATGGCTTCAATCCAGCATTTCAGTTGTTTCATGCTGCAAATTTACGCAATTTTTTGCGTTCGTCGCCCTGTCGTTGTCCGATATTATCCGGCCATCGGCATATACCACTCACAGCCGCACGTTGTATTTCTCGAGTATGGCGGCGGGATGATATGACAGCTTGGCCGCGCGCAGACCCTCGTCTCCGCAGTCTTCTTCGCGGTTGATATAGCGCAGACGCGGATGACGGCGCAGCATATAGGCGGCAAAAAGCTTGTTGACGGCGGCACCGGCACCGTTGATCTCGTGATTGATCTTCTCAATGTGGCAGAAAACCGTATCACCGATGACCTCGCCGACTGTAAAGGCGCATATCTCGCCGCTTTCCGAGCGCAATATGGCTCCCTCGAAAGGATACGACGACAGGCTGTCGAGCACCCGCCTGCATTGATCGTGCTCATACAGGGCCATGGCCTCGTCGGTCTTTTCGCCTATGGCATTTCCGCTGAAGAATAGCATGGTCTCCGGCAGCAGCTCATGCGTGAGGGCCTCGAAGCGCCAATGCGGATTTTCGGCAAAGAAGCGATTGACGTGATTGCGTTTCTTCATGAGATGCTTGCCTGTGAGAGTGGCCAGAGCCGAAATGTCGTAGAGATAGTCCGACCAGTCGTCGAGGCGTTCGACCACAGCATCAGGTCCGGCTGCTTCGAGCAAAGCGTCAAGACGATCGGCGGGCACGGCAGAGAAAACGACAGGAATATTCTTCAGTCGACAATAGTCGCGGATCATACGCACGGCGTCGCTAAGCGGCAACTCGCCCACCGGCAGACTGAAAGCAATTTCGTCGGGACGGTTTTCGGTGCGCCCCAATATAAATAATGTGTCGTCGACCACACAATACTCATAATGGAAATAGTCGATCCACATGTATATGCCACCTATAGAATAATCGCACGTTCTACTCTGCGATGCCTGCAACATGCTGTTGATTAGTGGCATGTCGGCCAACGAGATGGGTTTGAACTTGAGCGGTGAGAGCGTGATCGTATCGGTCGACGGACCCTTTGAAAATTGAAACGGGAATTTCATAACGGGAAAAGGTTTTTAAATCGGTTTTAAATAAGCTTTTAAATACAACACACAACACATGTCTTTTGATTTGTGGCAGACGCACACCATGGCTTTTCAATAGGTTGTTAATCGATTATTTTCAAATTTTAACATGTTTTTTTGTATTTTAAGTTAAAGTTGCATTATATTTGTGGCGATATAATTCCTGATGTTCTATAAAATCTATTGGGACTCTTGCAATTACACATATTTATCAGCTTAATTTCTTTTTATGATGAAAGTAAAGACCCTAATCCTTTCGGCCCTGCTTGTCATGACGGGCTGTACAAACAACTCCTTACCGGATGAGCCGACGCCTGCTCAGCCCGCAGAGGAAGAGCAGCCTGTCTCCGATGAGCTTTCGTTTAGACTTACACCCGAGCAAAGTGCTGTCAACGCATCGATCAACCGATCGACATTCGGGCTGCTTGCCGACTGCTACGCCACAGATCCGGGCAAAAATATGTCGGTGTCGCCCGTCAGCGTGTCGATTTGTCTGGGCATGATTGCAAACAGTGTCGATGACAACACAGCCGCGGCTATCGCCGAGTCGCTTGGCTATACCGATCTTAAGGCACTCAATGGACTCTGCTCACAGCTGCTGACCTATCTGCCGGCCGGCCAACATGGTGCCGAATTGCTGATTGCCAATTCGGTATGGCATGATTCCCGCCTGCCTGTCGCCGACACATACACCAAAATGATCTCGGAGACATTCAAGTCCGATGTGATCGGCGCCGACTTCGAAGCACCTGCGACGGTCGATCTCATCAACAGCTGGTGTGCCGACCATACCAAAGGTAAAATCGACAAAATCATAGACGAAATAAATGGATCGATATACTGGATCAATGCCCTTTACTTTGCCGGTATGTGGGAGGTGCCTTTCGACAAATCGCTCACCCGTAAGGCCGATTTCACCACACCCGACGGCATACGCGAGGTCGACATGATGCATCTCGACCTGCAATGCGCATACAGTCACAATGATATCTATCGCTCGGTCGATCTCGGTTTCAAGGGCGGCAATACCATCCTCAGACTGTATCTTCCGGCCCGGGGGGTGGGCATCGAGTCTCTGCTCGCGTCAATCGATTCGGATCCTGTCATAGGCGGCAACGCCAATCTGCATCTCGACCTGCCACGCTTCGATGTCAATACTTTCCTCGACATGACCGGAATACTTGAGCGCAGAGGCATTTCCCTGCAAAACGTGTGGCCCTCTAAAATGGGTCTTGACGCAAGTGCTCCAATGAGATTCAAACACAACACCACGACCACTGTCGACGAAGACGGTGCGACGGTGGCGGCCGTCAGTTTCGGGAATTGGGCCGTTGATGTCCCCGATTCCGAGGCTCCCGTCGATCTGACTCTGACATTTGATCGTCCGTTTGTCTATACAGTCACCAACCGCATTACCGGCAGCTGCATCATGGCCGGCGTGGTGACCAATCCCTGACAAGTTCTGATATACTACATCGCGGGGCGCCCGCAGTCTATGACGGCTGTGGGCGCCCCGCACTGTAAAAAGACAACAAGAGGTTAATAAATCGTTAATTTTTACTTATTTTTGGTCGGATTAATGGGATTTTGTAATTTTGCCAATTGTAATGGCAACGAAGCTTACCATCGACGAGGGAAACTCCTCGACTAAAATAGCCCTGTGGCGCGATGACGTCATGGTGGCGGTCTCCACGTGCTCGAGCGGCAGCGTAGAGCATGTGGCCGCTATGGCCGGCGCCGATGCGCCGGTCGACACCGCTATTTTTTGTTCGGTGTGCCGTCGCGATCCATCGGCTGTGCGTAAGGCTCTGTCGGGGCTGGCGCGCAAGGTCATTGTGCTCGATGCGTCGACACCGTTGCCCGTACAGATAGGCTATCGCACCCCCGGCACGCTTGGCGCCGACCGCATCGCCGCCGCCGCGGGCGCCACAGTCCTGGCGCCGGGGCGCACGGCACTGGTAGTCGACATGGGCACGGCGATCACATATGATGTGGTGCACCCCGACGGCACATTTATCGGCGGCAACATCGCGCCCGGCATATTCGTACGCCTCGAGGCTCTCAACCACTTTACCAAGGCTCTGCCACTGGTTGAGACCGACGGTGACTGTCCGCGCTGGGGCTACGACACAGAGACGGCTCTGCGCTCGGGTGCCATACGCGGCGTGGTGGGCGAGCTGCAGTACTACCGACATTGCCTGACCGACGACGCCGTGGTAATTCTCACCGGTGGCTCGGCCGATCTGATCATACCGTATATCTCGTCGGCGATCATCGTTGAACCAAATCTCGTCCTCAAAGGATTAAATTGCATAATCGATTACAATGAAGATAAATAGACTCCTCACCGGGCTGATCGCCCTTGTGGCCGGTGTTGCCGGCCTGACCGCCCAGAACGGCACGATGACACCTTATTCGCGTTTTGGCTACGGCATACTGAGCGATAACGCGACGGCTTCCCAGCAGGCTATGGGCGGCGTCGGATATGCCATGAACTCGGGCCGTCAGATCAATGTGATGAATCCGGCATCGTATGCCTGTGTCGACTCGCTGACTTTTCTTTTTGACATGGGGGTCGACCTCACCAATCTGTGGTCGTCCGAGGTCATTGACGACAAGCGCACGTCTGAGCATCAGATCGGTGGCGGACTGAGCTATGTGACCATGCAGTTCCCGCTCAGCAAGCGTCTGGGTATGTCGGTGGGTCTGGTGCCATTCTCGTCGGTGGGCTATGCATTCGGCAACAACATCCACAACGGATATGCCGAGCGACAGGGCTCGGGCAGCATCAACCAGCTCTATGCCGGCGTCGGTGGCAAAATTGTCGGAGGCCTGACGGTGGGTATCAATATATCTTATCTGTTCGGCACACTGGTTAATGACACCTACGCCATCACATCTACCGGCTCTACCGGTCTGTACGAGCGCGAGATGCGAGTGCGCGACTGGCGACTTAACGCCGGCATACAATATGGCTTCGATCTGGGACGCGACCGCCTGACGATCGGTCTGGCCTACACGCCCGGCAAGGCTTTGCTGGGCCGCACACGCACGATGTTCTACGACGCCAATGCCGATGCCAATGCCGACCCGCAGGAGACCGATAATTTCAAACTCAAGGACTTATACAAGATGGCTCCGACTTATGGCGGTGGCATCAACTACACCTGGCGCAACCGGTTGATGGTAGAGGCCGATGTGACATATCAGCCATGGTCGTCGTGTAAATACAACGGCGCTACCGGCGAATTGGCCGACCGTTATAAGATAGGACTCGGCGCCCAGTATCAGCCTGCCCTGCGCGGTTCTTATCTGCAGCGCACACAGTATCGTGCCGGTGTCTTCTATGACCGCGACTATCTGGTGGTGCGCGGCAACAATGTGCGCGAGTATGGCGCGTCGATAGGTTTTGGTCTGCCCGTGCCCGGATTCAAGACCGTCGTAAGCCTCGGTGTGGGCTGGCTGCACCGTCAGGCTTATCCCACGGCGCTGATCAAGGAAGATTATCTGCAGGTGACTCTGGGAATCAACTTCAATGAGATGTGGTTCCGCAAGAGCAAAATCTATTGATATAGCTAAGTATATCCGTATCCGACATAGTCGAGAATGTCTTGTAGCATGCGACATCTGCCTCTGGTAATCGTCGGCCTTGCGGTCGTCGGGGTGGTGGTGTCGTGCCGCGAAGACAGGCACGATTATGTGCCGAATGCTTCTGATGTCGAGCGTGTGCCTACCATGTCGACCCGCGATGTCGAGACCTTTATCAGCGACTCGGGATATACGCGCTATCATATCTCGACCCCCTTGTGGGAGATGTATGACGAGGCTGCGGAGCCGCACTGGCGCTTTCCCGACGGCCTTGAGTTGCAGCAATACGACGAGCAACTGCGTCCGGCGGCCAATGTGTCGTGCGACTCGGCGACTTATCTGAGCCGTCGCCGCCTGTGGCAGCTCGACGGTCATGTAGTGATGGTCAACACACTGCGCGACAGTTTTCTGACCCAGCAACTGTTCTGGGACCAATACAATTCACGAGTCTACAGCGACTCGTTTATACACATTGTGCGTTCAGACCGCATTATCGAGGGATATGGCTTCGAGTCAAACCAGAATATGACCGCCTACACCGTGCAGCGCCCTACGGGTATAATTCCCGTCGAGCGCCCTGCCCGTCAGGCCGACGGTGGCCTGCAGTCTGACTCGACCTATGACATGCAGCCAGGCAACCGTCGACGATATTCACCCGTACGCGCGTCAGAACGCCGATATACAGTCACTTATAATTGACAACAACCTGCCTGATTTATCATGGACTATTCTACCTGGATTATACTCACAGTCGTATCTCTGATGCTTTCGGCACTGTTTTCGGGCGTCGAGATAGCGTTTGTCACCTCAGACCGTGTGCGCGTCGAGCTCGACGTAGCCCGCGGAGGTCTGATTTCGCGTATCATCAACAGGTTTTATGCCAACTCGGAATTCTTCATATCAAGCATTCTGGTGGGCAACAACATCATGCTCGTCATCTACGGCATGGGGGCGGCGGCCTTGCTCGAGCCCTGGCTTGAGACGTGGATCAGCTCGTCGGCCCTCGTCCTGCTGGCCCAGACTCTGATATCGACCGGTGTGATACTCATCACCGCCGAGTTTCTTCCCAAGACTATATTCCGCATAAATCCAAACAGCTCGCTCAAAATTTTCTCACTTCCGATATATCTGTTCTATCTGCTGTTCTATCCTGTCTCATGGCTGTCGACCGCCCTGTCAAAGCTGCTGATGCGGCTGGTTGGCATCAAGTCGGGTAACGCCCGTCTGCGCGCCATCTCGGTGGGCGAGCTCAACGATTTTATTGAGGAAAACATCGACACACTCGAGGAAAAGCACCATGAAGTTGAAAATGAAGTGAAAATCTTCCGCAACGCGCTCGACTTCTCGTCGACCCATCTGCGCGACTGCATGACACCGCGCAACGAGATTGTGGCCGTAAACATCGACACCACTACTCGTGAAGAACTGTCTGATCTGTTCACCACATCGGGCCGCAGCAAGATTCTGGTCTACCGCGACGATATTGACAATATCATCGGTTACATACATGTCAGCGAGCTCTTCAGACCCGAGACCGACTGGCGCGAGCAGGTCAAGCCGATCCTCTATGCGCCCGAAAGCCTATTGGCCAACAAGATGATGCGCCGTCTGCTGCAGCAGAAACGCTCGCTGGCTATTGTGGTCGACGAGTTCGGAGGCACCGCGGGAGTGATCTCGCTCGAAGATCTCGTAGAGGAAATCTTCGGCGACATACAGGACGAACACGATCGGTCGGGTCTCACCGAGCGTCGCGTGACCGATGGCGTCTACGAGTTCTCGGGTCGCTGTGAGATCGCCGACATCAACGAACGTTTTGATCTCGACTTGCCCGAAGACGACGATTATCAGACTCTTGCCGGATATATACTGCATTCGACCGGCTCGATACCGGCCAAGGGCGACACTGTCATGCTCGGCAACGTGCGATTTGACATCATCGACACCTCGGCCAACCGTCTCGAGCTTATCCGCGTCACCATACCCGTCGTTGACACCGACGAGAAATAATATGCCACGCTAATGGCCAGGCTCAGTATATTCTCAAATCCGGTCAGATACGGCAAGGTGTTGTTTGTCATCGCGGCGGCGGCCGTGGTAGCCTCTTTCCTATATATGTCGACCGGCCTGGTGCGCGACCTCTCAGAGCAGGAGCGCGTGCGCATGGAGATCTGGGCCGACGCCACCCGCGAGATCATCGCCCCCCCGGCCGAGGACGGTATGGGGGTCGACATCGACTTTCTTTTGAGGATAATCGAGAGTAATACCACTATACCGGTGCTTCTTACCGACGACGAAGGCAACATATTGCAGCACCGCAACTTCAATCTGCCCGAACCGATAGATTCGCTCGCACCGGCCGATCTGTCGCCGGTCAACGAAGAGTTCCTTAAACGGAAACTCGAGTCATTGGCCACGACACCCAACGTCATCGACATTGTGGTAGAGCAGGGTATGGCACAGCATCTTTATTACGAAGACTCGATATTGCTCAAGCGACTCAGCTACTACCCCTATGTGGTCATAGCCGTGATGATCGCCTTTGTGGCGGTGGTCTACTTTGCCATGTTGTCGACCAAACGCGCCGAGCAAAACAAGGTGTGGGTCGGCCTGTCTAAAGAGACGGCCCATCAGCTCGGCACACCCATTTCGTCGTTGATGGCCTGGATGGAACTGCTGCCCGAGATGGGTGTCGACCATGCCACTGTCGCCGAGATGAACAAAGATGTCAACCGCCTGAGCACAATTGCCTCGCGTTTCTCAAAGATTGGATCGGTGCCGCAGATGACTCCCGCCGATCTCAACGCTATTGTGGGCAATGCCGCCACATATATGGCGACACGTATATCGGGCCGTATCGCTCTCTCGACCAACCTTGCCGACGAGCCGTTGCCTGTCAGGGCATGCACGCCGCTGTTTGAGTGGGTGATGGAAAATCTGATTAAGAACGCGGTCGATGCCATGGATGGCCGTGGCTCGATCTCGGTGACGACAGGCATCGACAACGGCCGTGCCTTTATCGAGGTAAGCGATACGGGCAAGGGCATACCCCGCAAAAACTTCAAGACGGTGTTCAATCCCGGCTACACCACTAAAAAACGCGGATGGGGTCTGGGTCTGACACTTGCAAAACGTATTGTCGAGCAGTATCATCGCGGCGCCATCTATGTCAAGTCATCGGTGCCGGGCCGCAGCACTACATTCCGCATCGACATGCCGGTCGACCGTTAGAGCCGGATGCTACATTTTCCCGGCCGGTCTGAGGTCGGGATGTGACGGATCTGTCTCTGTCATTTTTTTGTCGGGTTCAGACGATGATTCCACATTTTTTTTGAGATTATTGTCATCGGATGCTGTGGGCCGTGACGATGGTATGAACCCTCTGTCCGCTTTCCGCGCCGGCGTGGGCTGTGTGTCTTGATTATCTGGTATATAGCGCGGTTGCGGCGTATTGACTTCCACTCTTGCATTATCGGTCTCGGCCGGCTTTTGCTGTATCGTTTCTTGCGGCGTGGGCGCAGGCCACAGCACGGCTGCGAGACCTGCTGCGAGCAGCAGGGCCGCCCCGGCGCATACGGCATAGATCGACCGGCGGGATTTATGTTCGGGCCGGTGCTCGGGGCGGCTCACACGCTCTATCTTTCGCACCGGGCGTGGCGGCATTGTAGTTTCGGGTATGAAACGCTCGAGCGAGGCCGCGAATGCGGCGGCATCGGCCGGTCGTCGGCGCGGGTTGCGATTCATGGCGCTGACGATGGCGGCCCGGATGTGTGGCGGCGCAAGTTGACGCAGGCCGGCGTCGATATTTGCCCGGTCGACCTCGGATGATATTTCCGGTGTACGTCCTGTCAGGCAAAAATAATATGTGGCCGCAAGGGCATATACGTCGCAGGCCGGTGAGAATGCTGTTATGCCGCCATATTGCTCGGGCGGTGCATATCCAGGCATGTACCCTGTCGATATGAGGGTCGATGTGGCACGCCCGATCTCGTCGTAATGCCGCGAGAATCCGAAATCGGTCAGCACGGGCCGCAGCGAGCCGTTGCCGGTGTGGGCGAGCATGATACTTGCCGGATTGATATTGAGATGAGTGATTCGTCGCGAATGCAGGTCAGTCAGTGCATCGGTTATCGGGGATAGGAAAAACGTAGTCTCGTCGAGCGACAGCGCGCCTACACGGTTTACATAGTCTGACAGCGACTCGCCCTCGAGATATTCCATGACGCAATACGCCGTACCGTTGGCCTCGAAAATGTCGCAGATGTCGACAATGCCCGGGTGTGCCGGGCCTGATGCCTGCAGGCGTCGCGCCTCTCTGAGAAAAGCCCGAAGGCCGATGTTATAGTCGGCCGATGCCTGCCTGTCGTAGATCACGCCGGCCATATCGGCGCCACGCCCGCACATCGAGGCTATGAAGTACTCTTTTATTGCGAATGTCGCAGTACGGGCATATCCGCGGGCTGTGGCCCGGTAGGTTATGCCGAATCCGCCTCGACCAATCACATTCACAATGGTATAGCTGTTGGCGAGGCCGCCAAGTACGGTGCCCGTGGCAAGCGTGTCTGAGTGGGCGTTCATATCGGCAAATATACGAAAAGTTACCAAACAATCGTTTGTAAGTGCGCAATATGCGAAAATTTTTGTAATTTTGGGCTACAAAATTGATTGCCATGAAGAAATATGATTTTGACTGCGTGATTGACCGCCACGGAACGTGTGCCACCAAGCTTGATAATCTTGATGTGATGTTCGGCCGTCATGACGTGACTCCGCTGTGGATCGCCGATCTCGACTTTGCGGTATGCCCCGATATCACGGCCGCACTGCGCCGGCGTCTTGACCATCCTGTGCTGGGCTACTCGGCAGCACCCGACTCATACTGGCAGTCGATTATCGACTGGCAACGTGATCGTCACGGCTTTGAAATCTCACGTGAGGAATTGACTTTCGTACCGGGTGTGGTCAAGGGCATAGCTTTGGCTGTCAACTATTTTACCCGACAAGGCGACGGTATCGTCATTCAGCCTCCGGTCTATCACCCGTTCCGTATGGTGATCGAGGGCAACGAACGTGAGGTCGTCGAGAATCCGCTGGTGTTTGAAAACGGCACCTACCGTATGGATCTCGAAGGTCTCGAACGGATGATCGAGGAGCGTCGCCCCAAGATGATGATATTGTGCAATCCTCACAATCCGGTGGGATTGCAGTGGGATGCCGACACACTGCGGCGTGTGGCCGCTATATGCCGTCGAGGCGGTGTGACAGTGGTCAGCGACGAGATACACGGCGACCTGATGCTGTGGGGCGGACGCCATATACCATTCGCCTCGGTGTCTGATGATGCACGTGCCATATCGGTGACGCTGGGTGCGCCTTCCAAGACTTTCAATATTCCGGGTCTTGTCAGCTCGTGGATGGTGGTCAAGGATCCCGTGCTGCGCAGAGGATTCTATCACTGGCTCGAGGTCAACGAATTTAATGCTCCGGTGCTCATCTCGACCATCGGCGCGGAAGCCGCCTATCGCCACGGCGGTCAGTGGCTCGACGAGATGCTCGAGTATGTGCAGCAGAATATCCTCTGGGTCAACGATTATCTCAACCTCCATGTGCCCGGCGTGCATGCTGTGCGTCCCGAGGCGTCGTTCCTGGTTTGGCTCGATTTCCGTGATCTCGGTCTGAAACAGGACGAGCTGATGCGTCTGTTGCTCGAGCGCGCTCATCTTGCTCTCAACGACGGATCGATGTTTGGCATGCAGGGCAACGGATTCATGCGTCTCAATGTCGGCACCCCCCGCTGTGTGCTGGCCGAGGCGATGGAACACATACGCGATGCTGTTGCGTCGTTAAAAACTGTAGAAAAATGAATTATCGCATCCTTCCGCCCGAGGAGATACTTGAGACCACCGTCACACTGCCGCTGAGCAAGAGCGTCAGCGCGCGAGTGCTGGTCATGCAGGCACTTACTGCAGGCGCTCGGCCGGTGCCTGTCGCCGCTCTTGCCGATTGCGACGATACACGCGTGCTCGCGGCCGCTCTCACACGTACTACCGGCGAACTTGATGTCGACGACTGCGGCACGGCGATGCGCTTTCTCACGGCCTATTATGCCGCAGTGCCCGGCACCGATGTCACTCTGACGGGCAGCGCGCGCCTGAGCGAACGTCCTATCGCACCGCTGGTCGACGCCTTGCGCAGCCTTGGCGCCGATATCACATACACGGCTACAGAGGGCCGGTTGCCTCTGCACATACGCGGCACCCGCTTGCGCGGCGGGGCAGTGCGGCTCGACGCCCGCGCCAGCTCGCAGTTTGCGTCGGCTCTGGCCATGATAGCTCCGCTTGCCGATGGCGGCCTCGATATTGACCTCGGCGGTGAGATCGCGTCAATGCCATATCTGCGCATGACCATGCGCATGCTCGCCAATCGTGGCGTCGAAGCCGATATTGCCGGCTACACACTGTCAGTGAGAGGCACATACCGTGTGGCAGAGCCCGAGATCGAGCACGACTGGAGCGCCGCCTCATACTGGTATTCGATTGCCGCCGTCACAGCCGGCTGGGTCACTCTGGTCGGTATGTCTGACGATAGCCTGCAGGGCGACAGTGTTCTGGCACGGATAGGCGACCGCTTTGGCGTACTCACCGAGTTTACCTACGATGGTGCCGAGCTGTCGGCTACACCCGACATTTGGTCGCGGCTCGACATGGATATGGGCGACTGGCCCGATCTGGTGCCGGCTCTGGCCGTTACGGCCTGTCTGGCCGGGCTGCCATTCACATTCACCGGCCTGGCCAATCTGCGCCATAAGGAAAGCGACCGCATAGCGGCTCTTGCCGAAGGTCTGGCTAAAATCGGTTGCCCGTGCAACACCATGCCCGACGGTATTGCCTGGGACGGTCGCCGCGAGCCCATATTTGATATGCCTGTAATCGATCCTCACGCTGATCACCGTATAGCTATGGCATTTGCGGCAGTATCAGTGTTTGTGCCGGGTATAATTATCAATGATATAGAGGCCGTCGCAAAATCGTATCCCGGATTCTGGGACGATCTGCGTGCCGCCGGATTTACACTCACCGACGCCGACATCGAGATGCCCGACGTTACCGAAGAGGCATGATAGCGGCACTTTACATACTGCTTGTAATCATTGCCGTGGGCATCGTCGCCCGTCTGCTCGACCGGAAAGTCCCGGATGGGCCTGCCGATGCCACCGATACCGCCGGTGCCGCAGTTCAGGAGCCGGCCGATCAGGCCGACGAGGAGTGCTGCGGCATGCATATCACCTGCGAGCGCGACTCGCTGCTCGCAGCTGTATCAGACCGCATCGAATATTACGATGATGAGGAGCTCGATGCTTACGCCGGTCGTGGAGCCGATGATTATACCGACGATGAGATAGACCGTTTTCGCGATGTGCTGCTGACGCTGTTGCCCGACGATATAGCCGGGTGGGCGCGCTCGGTGCAGCTGCGCGGCATCACTCTGCCGTCGGCCGTACGCGACGAACTCTTGCTGATCGTGGGCGAAGAGAGGGCCCGTCGCCATGCTTGAGATGCTCGACTATCCGTTTTTTGTGCGTGCCCTGTGTGGCGTCGTCATCATCGCTGTAAGCGCGGCGATGATCGGCACATATATCATCACGCGTCGTCTTGTGGCTATCTCTGGTGGCATCACGCACGCCTGCTTCGGCGGGTTGGGGCTGGGCTACTTTCTCGGTATCAGCCCTGTGGCCATGGCCGCGGTGTTTGCCGTAGGCTCGTCGATAGGCGTCGAGTGGATGTCGCGACGCCTGCGTCTGCGCGAAGACTCTGCAATAGCCGTTGTGTGGGCGCTGGGCATGGCTGTGGGCGTGTTGTTTGTGTTCATGACCCCAGGTTATGTGCCTGAACTCAATTCGTTTCTTTTCGGTAACATACTCACCATCAGTCATGGCGATCTGATGGCATTTGCAGCGTTCACCCTGTTGCTTACAGTATTCTTTATATGGAAATACCGTCAGATTGTAGCCTGTGCGTTTGACCGCGATTTTGCTCAGGTCATCGGATTGCCTGTGCGTTTCATCACCTATACCATGACTGTATTTGTGGCCGTGTGCATAGTGCTAACGATACGGCTTGTTGGCGTGATGCTGCTCATGTCGATGCTCTCTCTGCCGATGATGACGGCTGAGGTGTGGTGTCGGCGCTATTCGTCGATGATGTTTGCGTCGGTTGGTATTTCTGTCGTGTCGTCAGTGGCCGGACTGATGGCCGGAGCACTCTACGACGTGCCCTGCTCGGCCTTTATAGTGCTGATAATGGCGGCTCTGTTCATCTTGTCGAAAAGCATAAGAACAATCACTCGCGCAAAGTTGTTAAAGTGACATGAAAAAAGTCGCTATCATTTGCCTGACAGTAATAGCTATGCTGTGTGCGTCATGCTCAAAAGAGTATGATGCCGAACGGTGTAAGCAACTTTCGTTCAAGATTGAGACCCGGCAGGAACTCGCTCAGCAGGACTATGCCGATATGATCAGTCAGAGTGAGCATATTTTGCGTTATCTGATCGATAAGACCGCTGATGTCTCGACGTTGCCGGCTGCGCGGCGTTCACAGGCCGAGGCCAATATGCGTGCCGACGACGACTTTCTTGAGCGGTTCGGCTATATGTTCACCTTCAGCTCGGTGCTCTACCGGGCTCATCTTGCCGGCCTGCTTGATGCCGACAATACCGCGGCCTATGAGGCACTCGATCATTCGGCCGACCGATATGCCCGGCTTTGTGAGAATATATAAGGGCTTAATCTCTACTTGAGAGATTAGTCGGTCACACGAATTTGGTTATACCTACAGTAACCTATTGGCCAGAGATATAGCTGTGGGACATTGGTATATTGTACAAGGTATTATGAGGTCTGTGTAATTATTGTTGTTGATCTTTCCGTTTTTGTGAGATTAGATTGAAAATAAAACCTTTTACTTTTTTCGTGTTTCGTTCGAATATGAGATAAATCAAGTAAGAACCGAACAGACCGATAAGCAAGAACGCAAAATAGAGAATAATTGTATAGCTATTCAGAACTTCGGCTTTTTCTGCGCCGAAGTAAAACATAAGATCTCTCAGAGGGAGGTGTACAAGATAGAGTGTATAAGAGAATGCGGCCAGTTTTGTACCAATTCGGTTCAGAGTCACACTCCACTTATGTCGAGGAGAATAAACTACAATCTGACTGATGAAAACACCGAAAAGTAGTCCGAATGCTACTTCAAATATACTGTGGGAATGTGGCCCTAAGATGTCTGTAACATGAAAGGATGTACGACTGCCGGATGACAGTTGCATCAAGGGTATAAGCATCAGTGAAAATAAAAGACTGACAATTATCTTTTTAGTATCACTTTTTATCGGAATATGCCTGTAGACCAAAGCTCCTGTAAGCCATATAAAAATATAGTAAGCTTTCAGGTGGCTGAAAACCAAAAAACTTGTACCAATTAATATATAGCTCCAGATTATCTGTTTTTTTGTTTTAGCTAACATCCATACAGCGATCGCCCCGGCAATTATATAGAACCATACCTCATATGATAATGACCATAATACAACGATCTCACTGTTTACGACGATTCCCTGTAGTGAAAGTAGATTGCCAAGAATTCGCAGCGGTTCAATAGGTTTGTCATACACAATCTCCACTATAAGTTGGAGTAGAAGAGCCGAAATCAAAGGCAACATGATCCTGACACTTCTGTCTACTGTGTATTGTGTGAGGTTAAATGTCCTGTTCTGACACCGTTCTATTAGTTTGCCTCCAACCAAAAATCCGGAGAGAACAAAGAAAATCATCACAGCCTCATTTCCCAATCTGGTGAGAAAATAAAATCCGAAAATGACCGGATTATGTTGCGATGGCATCAAATCGCTATATTCAGGTAGAAATACGGCTCGGTAGTGACTTGCTATTACAAGGAATGCTGCCAAAAAACGTATTAAATCAAGCCATTGGAAATGAGTATGACCATTTATATTGACTTTTGCGGGGGGGTAATTTGTTGAATATCAGACATTTGTTGCAAGGTTGTGATTTTACTCCATTATTTGACTGCAAATTTAAGAAAATTTGATCAAAACGATCGTTGGTTTAGTTAAAAATGCATTGTATGGCTGTTTATCTTGTTGAAAAATTTTATCAGTAGAAAACTTCAGCCGAATTATTAGGCATCCGGTTTTTAGCGTCTGAATGTCTCGCCTACATTCATCATCTGACGACCGCCGCCGGCTCGGTTGCCGCCAAGACTGTTGTTTCGTCGGTTATTGTTTCGACGGTTGTTGAGGCTGTTGTTGCCGCCGAGCATCGGATCTTCGTCGACCTGTTCTTCTGTCTCGGGCGCTTTTTCGCCGCGACGCAGTTTGGGCCTGTTCTTAAGTATCGCATATGGCTTTTGCCGGTCGACGGGCAGTTCGTAGATGTCCCAGTTCTGTTCGATATCCCAATTTCGTTTCAATTCGATCTTCTTGGGGTAGTAGGCAACCTCCTCGGGCTGTATCGAATCAAGCACACCGGTGCTCCACAGACCGTTGCCGTCGGTGTCAAAAAACATGCGGGCATAATAGTTGCCCGGCTGCAGATACTTGAAAGTCGCACGTCCGTCTATGGCGCGCTCTCGACGTTGGGGCACGTCGCTGGTGTTAAGCAATTCGACCACAGCTGTCGAATCGGCTCCGGCGAGTATGAATGTAAGGCTGCCGTAATCTTCGAGCGCAGTGACTGTGATATTGCTGTTGAGAGGCGGATTATGCTCGCCATATATGCTGTGTATGGCAGCCGAGTCGACGGTAAGACGGTATTTGCCGCCGGGCTCCCAGTCTACCCATATTTCACGGGCCAGCACCGGATTGTCTGGTGCCGGGGTCAGGCGCGCGTCTTTGACAGGCTCCCAGACGGTATCGACCTGCATCTCGAGTCTCACACCGGCTGAGTCAATTGATGCTGCCGGCTGTGACAGTTCGAGACGCATAGGCAGGTAAACGTCCTGATTTGAACCCGATGTCAGTTGCAGCTCGAGCAGGTCGAGTTTGGGCCCGAGGGTGTCGGCCTCCTGCTCTTTCTTGCTCTTTTTAGCCTTCTGTTCGCGGAAGAAGAAACGCAGCGTATCAGTCTGCCAGACGAGCCGGTCGAGAGAGTCGGGCTTCTGGTAGCGCACCGACAGCCGCAGCGAGTCATTGGCCACCATGGCCGTGTCGGTAAGCCACAGCATCAGCGAGTCGCGTGTCTGGTTGTAGACAGGCAATGCCCAGCTGTCGAAATTCTCGCCGTCGCGGTTGCCGCTGACGGCACGTATCTCGGGCAGAGAGTCGACGGGAGCTGCGAGCTGCACGAGCACGCGACGGCGGTCGGGCCGCCCGTAGTCTTTGAGGTACTGCGCCTTATAGTCCTCGTTGAACCATGTCAGCAGCACATCGTTGGGCAGATAACGCCGCCCCTCGCGTATGCTGGTCGAGTCGGCGCCGTGTGTGTCATATAGTGTATCGGTGACCCATACGGCCTCTATCTGCGGGTGGATGAGTGTGTCGAGGAAAGCCACATCCTCGCTGCGATCCCAATGGTAGTCGCGGTTGAGGTCGTTGAGCGCATAGACCCGGTAGTCTTTGTCGGCGAGATTGCGGATGGTAAATTGTCCATACTGGTTGGTGCGCGCTATGCGGTCGGGCGGCAGGGTGCGTATGGCCGAGTCGGCTGTGTTTGAGAATGCCGCGACGATTATGCCCTGCGCCGGCTCGAGATTCGATGCCTGCATCACGCGGCCCGAGATGCGCAGAGTGTCGATGTGCTCGCCTGTCGAGAATTCAAGCGCGAAACCGTCGAGCACGTTGCCTTCATTGAGATCTTTGATGGCGTCTCCGAAATCGACGGTATATGTGGCGTCCGGTATGAGAGTGTCGCGCAGCTCGACAGTGACGCGCCGTCCGTTTGACGATATCTGTGGCGCCTCAAGCTGCACAGGCGACACGACGACCTTGGTGAAAGCGTCTTCGAGAGCGACATTCTCGTCAAACACGACGGTGAATGTACGTCGTGTGACGCCACGCTCGCCCTGTGCCGGATTAGAGCGCACAAATTCAGGCGGCAACTCGTCGCGCGGGCCGCCCTCGGGGCGGCCCACACTGGCGCATGCTGTCAGCAGCAATGCCACTATCGAGGCGAATATATAAAGACTTTTGCGCAAGGCTCGGCGGTGCGTATATAGAGATCAGATAGAGAGTCGGCGCAGCGTATTGAGCAGCTCGCGGTTGATGGGCTTGTCGTTCTTGATGGCCTTGCTGAACGGCACGTAGACGATTTCATCGTTTTTGATACCGATCATGACGTTGCGCTGGTCTTCGAGCAGAGCGTCGATGGCCGCCGCACCCATGCGCGAGGCCAGAATGCGGTCGTGAGCCGTGGGCGAGCCGCCGCGTTGCAGGTGTCCGAGGATAGAGACACGCACGTCGTAGCCCGGGAACTCGGTCTTGACACGCTCGGCCAGACCCATTGCGCCGCCGGTGACGGGGCTCTCGGCCACAAGCACGATCGATGAGTTCTTCGATTTACGGAATCCGTTCTGGATCAGTTCGGCCAACTGGTCGACCTCGGTCGAGATCTCGGGTATAATGGCAGCCTCGGCGCCCGAAGCGATCGCACCGTTGAGGGCGAGGAAGCCGGCATCGCGGCCCATGACCTCGATGAAGAACAGGCGCTCGTGGCTGGTGGCGGTGTCGCGGATCTTGTCGACGCACTCCATGATGGTGTTGAGCGCGGTGTCGTATCCGATGGTGGTATCTGTACCGAAGAGGTCGTTGTCGATCGTGCCGGGCAGGCCGATGATAGGAAAGTTGAATTCGTTGGCAAAGATGCGTGCGCCGGTGAGCGAGCCGTCACCGCCGATCACGACCAGTGCGTCAATGCCGTGACGCTGTATCACGTCATAGGCGAGCTGGCGTCCCTCGGGGGTCTGGAACTCTTTGCAGCGTGCAGTCTTGAGTATAGTGCCGCCCTGTTGTATGATATTCGACACGTTTTGCGTGCGGAAGTCGACAATCTCGTCGGTAATCAGGCCGCGATAGCCGCGATAGATGCCTTTGACCTTGAGACCGCTGAAGATTGCCGAGCGGGTGACCGCACGGATAGCGGCGTTCATGCCGGGGGCGTCGCCTCCCGACGTGAGGATTCCGATACACTTAATCTCTGCCATAATATTTCTGTTATGTCAATTAATTCGATTACACATTCAAATAGCAAAGATAGCTATAAAGCGCGAAATCACAATGATAAAAATATTTTGTCATCAAATTGTAACATCCTGCAACTTTATTATCCTGTGTATTGTTAATATTTCAAACACACAATGTCGGCCTCGGGCGACGCTCGGAATCGAAATTCCATCATCAATGTGGCTGAAAGTGCTGCAAGCTACCCCGCATCAACCGGCCGACGAGACAACATAGTCTGTGAAACAACTTTCACTATCTGACGATTGCGGCACCATGCGCAGATGCCGCAATCGCCACGTTATGGCGCCAGGTTTTAGTATAAAAAACCGTGTCCCGACCCGAAAGGGGTGAGACACGGCATATAGGTGGTCACGTCGACAGGGCGACGATATTATTTTTCGAATTTCTTGACGATTACGGTCGCGTTGTGGCCGCCGAAACCGAATGAGTTTGACAGCGCGGCGCGCACGGGACGCTCCTCGGCACGGTTGAAGGTGAAGTTGAGCGTGTAATCGATTTCTTCGTCGCAATCGTCGTCGGCATGGTTGATCGTGGGGGGCACGATATTCTCTTTGACAGCCATGATGCTGAACATCGCCTCCATTGCGCCGGTGGCGCCGAGCAGGTGGCCTGTCATTGATTTGGTCGACGAGATGTTGAGTTTGTGGGCCTGTTCGCCGAATACCTCTACGATGGCTTTTACCTCAGAGATGTCACCGACAGGTGTAGACGTGCCGTGCACGTTGATGTAGTCGATGTCTTCGGGTTTCATGCCGGCGTCCTCGAGGGCGTTGCGCATCGCGAGGATTGCGCCCAGACCATCGGGATGGGTGGCTGTGAGGTGATAAGCGTCGGCCGACATGCCGCCGCCTGCTACCTCGGCGTAGATTTTGGCGCCGCGGGCCAATGCGTGCTCGAGCTCCTCGAGGATGAGCACGGCCGAGCCTTCGCCCATCACGAAGCCGTCGCGCGACTTGCTGAAGGGACGCGAAGCTGTCTCGGGGCTGTCGTTGCGGGTCGAGAGAGCGTGCATCGAGTTGAAGCCGCCCACGCCTGCGGGATAGATCGCGGCCTCTGCGCCGCCGGTCAGCATCACGTCGGCTTTGCCGAGACGTATGAGGTTGAAAGCGTCGATAATGGCGTTGTTAGACGATGCGCAGGCCGACACGACGCCGTAGTTGGGGCCGTGATAGCCATATTCCATCGAGATGTGTCCCGATGCGATGTCGGCGATCATCTTGGGGATGAAGAAGGGGTTGTATTTGGGGCCTTTGTCCTGGTTGAGGGCATAGTATCCGGCCTCTTCCTCAAAAGTGTGCAGACCGCCGATGCCGGCAGCCACAATCACGCCGACGCGGTCTTTGTTGACGGCGCCCTCATTCTCGAGCCCGGCGTCAGCGACGGCCTGGCGGGCAGCCACCAGCGCATACTGGGCATAGAGGTCGAGCTGGCGCAGTTTGCGGCGGTCAAAGTGCTCTTCGGGATTGAAGTCTTTTACCTCGCAGGCAAACTGGGTCTTGAATTTCGAGGCGTCGAAGTGAGTAATGGGGCCGGCTCCGCTGACACCGCGCTTGGCGGCATCCCACGATGAGGCGACGTCGTTACCCAGCGGGGTAATTGCGCCCAGACCGGTTACTACTACACGTTTTAATTCCATTTATGATGCGGTGTTGGTTTATTTTGAATAAGTAAGAGGGGAGATCAAAGCCGTTTATACGGAAAAATGACGTCGGCCCCGACCTGTCGCGTGAGCGACAGAGCGTGGCCGGGCCGTCATTTATGCCTGATGAGCTTCGATATAGTCAACAGCGTCTTTGACAGTCTTGATCTTCTGAGCCTCTTCGTCGGGGATCTCGAGGTTGAACTCTTTCTCAAACTCCATGATGAGCTCTACAGTGTCGAGCGAGTCAGCGCCGAGGTCGGTGGTGAACGATGCGTTTTCGGTCACCTGCTCTTTGTCGAGACCGAGCTTGTCGGTGATGATGTCTGTTACGCGGTTTGCAATTTCTGACATAGTACTTATTTTTAAAAATTAGTAATTCACATTTTTTGCGGTGCAAAGTAAATCAATTTTTACCAAATACGGAAATTTTTCCGCTTATTTTTAGCAATTAGAGTTGATTATCACTTCGTTAACATTATTTAACTACATATTTTCGGCTGTTTTGTCAACATTTCTGCTACGCAGACGGTCAGTAATGGGAGATGCCTGATGCGGTTTTTTAAAGAAACATCGGCACGGCGGATGCGATACTTGATTATTTTTTATTACTTTTGCAGCCGTCTTTAAATAACTAATGTATAATCGGCCGCCTCGTCGCGCAATGGCGGGGGCGGTATCTATCATAACGATATGCTGAAGAATCTGGTAATCGTCGAGTCTCCGGCCAAAGCCAAGACAATCGAGAAATTTTTAGGGCCCGACTTCAAGGTGATGTCGAGCTACGGACATATACGCGACCTCAAGTCTAAGAGTTTCAGCATCGACGTCGAGCACGATTTCGCTCCCGTTTATGAGATCCCCGAAGACAAGACCGAGGTCGTCACCGCCCTGCGCAAGGCAGCCTCTGAGGCCGAGACGGTGTGGCTCGCATCCGATGAGGACCGCGAGGGTGAGGCCATCGCATGGCATCTGGCCGAGGTGCTCGGTCTTGATCCGCATACCACGCGCCGCATCGTATTTCACGAGATCACCAAGAAGGCCATCGTCAACGCCCTGGCTAATCCGCGTACGATCGACCTCAACCGTGTCGACGCCCAGCAGGCGCGACGAGTGCTCGACCGCATCGTCGGTTTCGAGCTGTCGCCGGTGCTCTGGCGCAAGATCAAACCGGCTCTGTCGGCCGGCCGCGTGCAGTCTGTGGCTGTGCGTCTGATTGTCGAGCGCGAGCGCGAGATCAAGGATTTTGTGTCTGAGCCTTACTACCGCGTGGCCGCCACCTTTGCGACAGCGTCAGGCGACAACCTGCGCGCCGAGCTGGGTCACCGGCTGCCTTCCGGCGAGGCTGCCCGCGAATTGCTCGCACGCTGTGCGTCGACGACATTCAGTGTCGGCGAGATCACTACTAAACCTCTGACGAAATCGCCGGCGCCGCCATTCACCACCTCGACCCTGCAGCAGGAAGCCGCCCGCAAGCTCGGCTTCACCGTCGCGCAGACCATGATGGTGGCCCAGAAACTCTACGAGGCCGGTCACATCACCTACATGCGTACCGACTCGCTCAACCTCTCTGACGACGCCGTGCGTGCCATCTCTGACGAGATACGGCGCACGATGGGCGAGGAATACCTGCATACCCGCCGCTACCACACCCAAAGCAAGGGTGCCCAGGAGGCCCACGAGGCCATCCGTCCCACCGATATCGCCGTGAGCGCGCCCGCCGATGCTACCGACCGCGAGCGCCGTCTCTACTCGCTGATATGGAAGCGTGCCGTAGCATCGCAGATGGCCGACGCTCATATCGAGAAGACCACCGCCGAGATCAGCGACCCTGCCGGCGACGTGCATTTCACAGCCACGGGCGAGATGATCAGTTTTGACGGTTTTCTGCGGGTATATGCCGAGAGCCGCGACGACGAGCCCGCCGACGCACAGGGCGGCTCGGCCATATTGCCGGCGCTCGCCACGGGCCAGACTCTGTCGACAGTCGAGATCAGCGCCACCGAGCGGTTCACCCAGCAGCCGCCACGCTATACCGAAGCCTCGCTTGTCAAGAAAATGGAAGAGCTCGGCATCGGCCGTCCCTCGACCTACGCCCCGACCATATCGACCATACAGAACCGCGAATACATCGAGCGCGGCGAGCGCGAGGGCACGTCGCGCGACTATCACGTGCTGACACTTGACACCGACGGCAAGATCACCGACCGCACGCGCACCGAGATTGTCGGCAGCGAGAAGGGTAAGCTCATCCCCACCGACATAGGCATGGTGGTCAACGAGTTCCTCACCAAATATTTCCCCGAGATTCTCGACTACAACTTCACAGCCCGCGTCGAGGAACGCTTCGACGACATCGCCGAGGGCAAACTGCCGTGGAACAGCGAGATGCGCGACTTCTACGATAAATTCCACCCGCGTGTCGACGAGACTCTCAACATGCGCCTCGAGCACAAGGTGGGCGAGCGCATGCTCGGCACCGATGCCGAGGGGCGTCCGGTGTCGGTCAAGATAGGCCGGTTCGGTCCGCTGGTGCAGGTAGGTGCCGCCGACGCTCCCGGCGAGAAACCCCGTTTCGCGTCCCTGCTCAAGGGGCAGTCGATGGCCACCATCACCCTCGACGAGGCCCTCAGGCTGTTTGACTTCCCGCGTACGCTCGGCACCTTCGAAGACAAAGACGTCACCGTTGCCATAGGCCGGTTTGGCCCCTACGTGCGCCACGACGGCAAATTCGTGTCGATCCCCAAGGACATGCCTGCGGCCGAGGTATCGCTCGACGAGGCCATAGCCCTCATACGCGACAAGCGCGAGCAAGAGGCCAAGCGCGTCGTCAAGACCTTTGACGGTGACCGGTCAATTCAGATTCTCAACGGACGTTACGGCGTGTACATCGCCTGCGACGGTAAAAACTACAAGATGCCGAAGACTGTGGCCGATCCCGCCGCCCTTACCATCGACGAGGTGCTCGAGATCATCAAGGCGCAGGACGAGCGCCCGGCCGCATCGGCCCGGCCCAAGACCCGCCGCGCCACATCGACACGCAAAAAATAAGACAACATGCCCAAGCCAAGATTAGCAAAGCCCGGAGCCGAACGCCGGCCGTTCCGCCCCGACGTCATACTCGACTTCAAGGTCACCGAGCCGGCAGGCCTGCTCGACTTCCTGCTCGCGTCCATGCCCGACCGCAAGCGCACCACCGTCAAAGACTATCTCAAGCACAATCAGGTGATGGTCGGCAGCACGGTCACCCGCCAGTGGGACCAGCCGCTCACGCCCGGTCAGACCGTCCGCGTCAATACCTCGCGCGAGTTCCAGATATTCCGCAATCCACGTCTCAGGATAGTCTACGAAGACGACGACATCATCGTGGTCAACAAGGGCTATGGACTGCTGTCGATGGGCACCGACCGCAAGAGCGAGGGCACGGCCTACTGGCTGCTGCGCGACTATGTCAAACGTCTCGACCCACGCAACAAGATATTTATCGTGCACCGCCTCGACCAGCAGACGTCGGGCCTGATGATGTTTGCCCGTACCGTCGAGGCCAAGGAGGCCATGCAGCACAACTGGAACAATATGGTGCTCGAACGCACCTATGTCGCCGTGGTCGAGGGACATATCGACCCGCCCGAAGGCACCGTCGAGAGCTATCTGGCCGAGAATTCGGCCCACGAGGTCTACTCGACCGACAATCCCGCCGAGGGGCAGTTTGCCGTCACACGCTACCGCACGGTCAAGGCCCGCGGCAAATACTCGATGGTAGAGCTGCAGCTCGAGACCGGCCGCAAGAACCAGATCCGCGTGCACATGAAAGACCTCGGCCACCCCATTGTCGGCGACCGCCGCTATGGCGCCAAGGTATCGCCCATCCACCGGCTCGCCCTGCACGCCCGCACCCTGCGCTTCGTCCATCCGGTCACACGCCGCGACATGAACTTCACCTCAGAGATTCCCGCCGGATTCGCCCGACTGGTGTGACCGTCATGGGCTCCGAGATGCTGCTGCAATACATGTGGGAGTACCGGCTGTGGGACGACAGCCGGTGCCTCACCACCGACGGTCGCCCCGTGAGGGTGATCGACCCCGGATTGCGCAACACCGCCGACGGACCCGATTTCTTCAACGCCAAAATCTATATCGGCGACCGCCTGTGGGCAGGCAACGTCGAGATACACACCCGCGCCACCGACTGGCACCGCCACGGTCACGACGGCGATCGCGCCTACGACACCGTCATCCTGCACGTCGTGGCCGACTCCGACTGTCACGTCAGCCGCCCCGACGGATCGGCCATACCTCAGCTCATAATGCCCTACGTGCCCGACTTCCGCGAGCGCTATCTGGCCATGGTCAACAACACCGCCCACACACCCGCCTGCGCCCGCGAGATCGAGGCGCTCCCCTCGATTCATGTCACCGAGTGGCTCACCGCTCTCGGTTTCGACCGCCTCTACGCCAAAGTCGAGCGCATCGACCGATGGCTCGAGGCCAACGACGGCGACTGGCAGGCTACCGCCTATGTCGCTCTGGCACGCGCCCTCGGGTTCGGCACCAACAGCGACGCCTTCGAGCGGCTCGCCCGGTCCATGCCGCTGCGCATACTGCTCAAACACCGCGACGACATCCACATGCTCGAGGCCGCCCTCTATGGCCGCGCCGGGCTGCTCGACATCGACCTCGACGACGTCACCGATCCCGACGATGCCTATTATCTCGAGCGCCTGCGTGCCGACTACCGCTTTATCTGCGCCAAATACTCGCTCGCGCCTGTCGAGGCATTGCAGTTCCGCACCACCCGTCCGGCCAACGCACCCCACCGGCGCATCGCCGCCCTCATCGCGCTGCTCAGCGACGGTTTCAGCTTCGGCCGCCGCTTCTCGCACATCGACAGCGAACGCTCGGCCCGCGCCATCTTCGACCTCAGACTGCCGGCCTATTGGATCGACCACTACGGATTCGGCCGCCGCTCGGCCTCGGTCAACCGCGCCCTCAGTGCCGACTCGGTCACATCGCTGCTCATCAACGCCGTCATCCCCCTGATGTATGCCTACGGCGTCAATTACGGCAACGAACGCACCCTCGACGCCGCCGTCGACATGCTGCAGACACTGCCGCCCGAGACCAACTTCATCACCAGGATATTCAAAGGCGTAGGCATCAAATGTCCCGATGCCTTCACCTCGCAGGCCATGGTCGAGCTGCACAACAGCTACTGCTCGCAGCGCAAATGCATCTACTGCCGTCTTGGCCGCCGCTTCCTCACCGCCAAGGCCATGGGCCTGGAATCATAACGGCCGATTCACCCATAGACTATGTCAGCCTGTCGGTGAAGTCGCGCAATCTTGTGTAAACCTTGTACAAAAGACTTCGTTATTGAGCTGCTTTACGTTGCATCCGTGTGGCGGTAAGATCAGTCGTATTTTTCGTTATGAGCATTGAAAATGTCATTGAATCTGCTATTAGACAATATCCTACTAAACGGTATTTTTTTAGTATGATCAATCGCAATTTCAAAAAAAATGCATATATTTGCAGTCGCAGACCGCATAGCAGAGGCCCGGTCAGGGCCAAGTGGGCGGGTTGCAGCAATCGCAGAACATTTTGCTCTGCAAGGACATAATGAAAAGCGTTTATCCGCGCTGATTCTTGACCATTGGAAATTCTCGCAAAGTTTCGAATCGTAGTCAAGGGTTGAGCAACGGTAGATGCCCGTGGATATGTAATTGTCTTGCTTTCGGCATGATATCTCGCGAGAGATATTGCCGGATGCCTTGATTGCATATACAGGCGTGGGCTTCTGCGTTGCCGTCCGACTACGATTAGGCAATGCGAGAAGCCTCCAATGGTAGGACGGTAACAGATACAGATTCCTACGCTTTTTTTGTACAATAGCAAACGCCAACGAGGGGATGACCGAGGCAAATTGATTAACATGTGTGAATTGCGTAAAGTAAAGTTTCGGATAATAAGTTATGAATTCAATCCGGATGATACGTCAGAGCAGCGTGCTGAGAAGGAAGAACTTACAAAGCCGCGAAACGGATATTTTCATCGTTGGGTAGATGATGTTGATACCAGCAAGGATATCCCATTCATTAAAACTTTAGCGCTCGTGGAGGACGTTCAAGATGGGACCCTTTATAAGGTTGAATATGACATGCTGAATTTTATTTCAGAGAGTCGATGACCATCTTTACTGAATTTCAAGACAGTAACATTCCTGAGGAAGGATTATGCTTTTTTCACACTCTTGCCAATTGGGTAGAAGAGAAAAAGAAAGGTTGTAAACTTATAAAATGGAAGACCGGTCAAGAGAAACTTAAGAAGCTGACTTGCATTAGGATCAAACAAAATGCTATAGTGGATATTACATTAGACATGCAAGCCGAAACTCTGTATGTCCCAGCCCGAATGGGCGCATTGTTTGTAATTAAGCAAATTAGACATGCTTTTTGTCATAATAATATTAAGTATGATGATAAAACCGGAGAGTATATAATTATGCGGACAAATAAAGTGAAAATTGCCGGTAGATTCACGCTTGATGCACTCAAGGAGTTTATCCATATATATGTTAAAAACTGTAATACTAAAAATTAAATAGAATCATATGAAACCAATCATTCAAAAACTTTGGATGGTCATGGCTATGCTATGGGCATTCATCCCGGCCTCGGCCTATGACTTTGAGGTTGATGGTATATATTACAACATTACTTCAATGGCTGACCTCGAAGTCGAGGTTACATTCGGTAGTAAGGCGTATAATGGCGCAATAGTTATCCCGGCTGCTGTAAATTATAATAATCGCACATTCTCTGTTATTGGAATAGGCTACAATGCTTTTGATTACGATGGGATAACCTCGATATCACTACCTGAATGCATAAGGTATATAGGCAGCAAGGCATTCTACAAATGTACAATGCTTACAAGTATATCAATTCCGTCGAAGGTTACAACAATCGGAAATCATGCATTTGGTAGTTCTGGACTCAAGTCAGCTGTTATTGGCGAATCAGTCAATAGTATAGGGCAGGAGGCTTTTTATGGTTGCACCTCATTAATGGAAGTCTTTTATACGGGAGACACAGCCCCACAGCACGGTAGTAATGTCTTTGCTGGAGCAAACAGGTATCTTGAAAGATACGTCCCGTCTGTTAAGGTATATGGATTTGGTCGCGAATACCTTACATTTGCCACAAGCTCATACGATTATACTGGACATAGCCACAATATTGAGTGGAGCAATAATCTAAAAGCTTATAAGTGTGATATCTCGGAGGCTGAGTGCCATACCGAGACGAACGCCGGACAATATACAAAAAAACTGCTGGCTAAGTATTCAGACGGCATAGACCTTTCTGTTGAAATACCGTTTGACTATACAATCAACAAGGCTCAAATGACATTGACCGTACACAATGCCGAACGCGAATATGGTGAGCCTAACCCGGTGTTTACATGTGACATATCGGGCTTTGTGAACGGCGAGAATGTGCATACGCTCGCTGAGACACCTGCTTACGAATGTGAGGCAACCCGGATTAGCAAGGTGGGCGACTACCGGATATTGGCCTCGCTCAATGCTCCCAACTACGAGGTCACATACAAATATGGAACGCTGTCAGTGGTAAAAGCGCCTTTGACTGTGGGCGTGGCCGGCGCTACTAAGATATATGGCAATCAGAATCCCGATTTCGCGCTTACATTCACAGGCCTTAAAAACGGAGAGACTGCGCCCGAGTGGAGTGTGAAACCCGTGGTCTCAACAAAGGCGTCAGTGTCATCGGGTGTCGGACAGTATCCGGTAAACGCAGCTGACGGTGTAGCGGTGAATTATGAGGTTGCCGGATATGTTCCCGGCACACTCACCGTCACACGAAGAGATCTTACTGCAAAAGCGATAGATTGCGAGCGTTTTTACAATGAAGAAAATCCCGCATTCGGTATTTCATACATCGGATTTGTCAACGGCGACTCAGAACAGTCTCTCACAAAGAGGCCTGTCGCCTACTGCCCGGCGACAAAAGCGTCAGATGCGGGTACATATCCCATCGTGGTGAGCGGCGGCGAGGCCGATAATTACAGCTTTGTATATCAAGACGGATCACTCAGGATCAATCCGCTGTCAGTGGGCTTTAAGAACACATACAACACGGTGACATATTATGATATGGCTTTGAGCACAGATGATGGCTATTTCAACTATATACCTGAAATTACAGGCCCATTCAATCAGGATGATTTCATAATTGAACTGTGGTTCCTTGATAAGGATAATAAGTTCGGTAATCATGTCGCTACGATTACAAGCGGAGAATACGCCGGCAACTACGTTAATACCAATTCAAATCGACCCATGTGGGCCGGCAAGTATATATTCAATCTGGTTCCTACCGGCGCTAATCCGAATGTCTCTGCAAATCCGTCACGAGCATACCTGACTGTGAGCCGTGCATCTAATAACCTTGAATGGAATGCAGACTCTCCGATTACTGTCAGGGTCGGCGAAAAGGTCGATTTGGGTATTACATATCAGGCCGACATATGGTGTATGTTCAATACAGATTATGATGAGAAGCTGATTGCATTGTCTTCTGAAAATGAAATGACGAGAGACCCTCATTGGTATGTGACCGGTTTGAAGGAGGGTACGACCACATTGTATTTCGGCATCGAATGTAGAAAGAACGATATGGGTTTTTATGACTTCTCTGACTCAAGGACTTTGTCAAAGCGTATAAAGGTGGAGCCTGCTGCCGGAGTGGATGGCGTCGTAAGTGACGAGGCCCCGGTATCTGTTAAGGTTAAAGATGGCGCGATCTGTATTATTAATAAAAATGCAGAGTCGGTTGTCCGTGTGTTCTCTATACAGGGTATGCTCGTTGCCGAGACATTGGATGATGTTGTTGACAATCTGTCTAAGGGTCTGTATATAGTTACAGTCGGCACCAGGTCACTCAAGATTACATTATAATTTCAGAACTGAATCATTCGGGATCACACTGTGGTCCTGAATGATCCAGTTATGTCTTTTCATGCAGGCGATAATCATAAGATTGAAAAAGTACATGATAGACTGGTATTTTTATTATTCGAGGATCAACAGGTATTTTCGAAAGATCACAACCGTCACCTCTTGTTTTGGCGGCCTTTCGAAGGAAGAGCTTATCGAGTTTGCAGAGACATCACCTTTTGAAGCCGATATTTTATGGAAAAAGAGAAACGTGGTATGGAAAACCAATAAATACGGGCATACGTTTGTTGTCAAAACTTTTGGTGGAAATGTCTGGAGCAGTATCATATATGCGTTTCGTAAATCAAAGGCTCGCCGATCATACGAACATGCGCAGGAATTGTGTGCCCGTGGCATCGATACTCCTTGTCCTATAGGATTCGTCGAGGTAAGAGGTCTTTTTAATATTTTATCCCATTCGTGCTATACGAGTCTGTATATCTCGGCTATCCCCTTGAAATATGCGATTGAAAGGTATGGAGACCCGATTATCGAGAGTTTTGCTTCGTTTGTTGCGCGATTACTGGAAAAACCGGAGCAGACTGGGACAGTGCGCCGGAGGTGGCTGGGACACTTT
>JAUNGA010000084.1:0-7012 GCA_030524765.1 Bacteroidales bacterium
GATATATGCCTTAAAAAGTTTTGACGTTGTATAAAATTAAGATGCGTCAGCCGTGAAAAAACGGGGCCGAAGTATTGACAACGGGACCGAAATGTTGTATCTTTGCACGAAATTTGGGGCGTTTGCCCTTGCGTCAGACACTAAATGACAAGTTGTCTGAGGTATAAAAGATTCTTTTAGGAAATGTCCAAAAAACGTTCTGCCCGTATCTCGACACTCGGCTCACAGATCACCTCGGTGATCAGTGTGTCTCTTGTGCTGCTGATACTGGGTATATTGGCCATGATACTGGCGGCGTCGCACTCGCTTGGCGAGCAGGTGCGCAGCAATATGGGCTTTATCGTCAAGGTCGAGCGGGGCGCGGCCGATGTCGATGTCAACCGTCTAAAACAGCATCTTGGTGCCGCGCCATATGTCGACCGCTATGTCTACTCGTCGGCCGAGGACATACTGGCCGAGGAATCGCGCTATATGGGCGAGGATCTGGCGTCGCTGGTCGATGAGAATCCCTATGGTGCCGAATTTGACGTAAAGGTGCGGGCCGACTGGGCCACGGGCGACAGCATAGAGGCTCTGGCCGCACGTATGCAGGCCGATGAGGCCGTCGAAGAGGTGGTGACCGAGACGGCCGTGATCGACAGTGTAAATTCGGTGCTGAAGAGAGTAGGGTGGGTGCTTGTGGCTATCGCCGCGGCCTTGCTCGTGATCTCGTTTGTGCTGATCAACAATACGGTGAGCCTGGCTGTGTATTCACGCCGGTTTATCATACACACGATGAAGCTGGTGGGCGCTACCGGCGGGTTTATACGCCGGCCGTTTGTGCTTGCCGGTCTGGTCACGGGTGCTGTGGCGTCTGTGGTGGCTATCGCCCTGCTGTCGGGCCTGCGTGCTTATGCGGCCACGCTTGATCCGGTGGTCGAGACGGCTGTGAGCTGGAGCATGATGTGGCGCATATTTGCCGCCGTGTTGCTGACCGGACTGATAATATGCGGTCTGGCGTCGATGATAGCTACCAACCGCTATCTGCGCGCCGACTATGACGAAATGTTTATGAAATGAAATTTCTGCTATGAGTGAGATAACAAAGAAAGATGCGGCCAAGCCCGGCAAGGGGCTCGAGATCGAGACTTTTGACCAGAAACCTCTGGGCCGCAACAATTTTATCGGTATGATCGTGGCCGCGGTGATGATCGTGGTCGGTTTCCTGCTGATGTTGGGCGGATCGTCGACCGAGTCAGAGTTCAATCCCGATATATTCAGCACCCGCCGCATCGTGGTGGGACCGGCAATCACGTTCCTCGGATTTGTGGCGATGGCTGTGGCCGTATGGATCAAACCTAAAAAATCTACAGAGAAATAATGGATACACTCAATGCTCTCATAATGGGTATCGTACAAGGCCTGGCCGAGTACCTGCCCATCAGCTCGTCGGGTCATCTCGAGATCTGTGGCAAGCTGCTTGGTCTTGATCTCGATCCCGAGGCCAGTCTTGAATTTGACGTGCTGCTGCACGTGGCGACTGTGTTGAGCACGATCGTGGTGCTGTGGCGCGAGTTTGCGCCTCTGTGCGTGTCGTTTTTCACATTCAGACGCGACAAAAACTTCGACATGGTGATGAAGATCCTTGTATCGTGCATCCCCGTGGCTGTGGTAGGATTGTGTTTCAAGGACTTTATCGAAGGCTTTTTTGACAAGAATATGACCGTGATCGGTGTGTGCCTGCTGGTGACCGCCGCTCTGCTGTCGTTCTCATATTTCTTCCGCACTCGTCCGCTCGACGAGGTGCCGGCCAATGGCCGCAAGCCTTACAAGCCCCGCGATATCAATTATATCGACGCATTTGTGATTGGCTGCGCCCAGGCCGTGGCCGTGCTGCCGGGCCTGTCGCGCTCGGGCACGACAATCGCCACCGGCATACTGATCGGTGACAAACGCGAGCAGGTGGCGAGATTCTCGTTCCTGATGGTGATCATACCCATTCTCGGTCAGGCTCTGCTTGATATCAAAGACTATATCACCGAGCCTGCGGTGACATCGGCTGCCGAGATCGGCTGGATGCCGATGCTGGTCGGATTTCTCGCATCGTTTATCGTGGGCTGTCTGGCATGCCGCTGGATGCTCGATATTGTCAAAAAAGGCAAATTGGTGTGGTTTGCGGTCTACTGTCTGATAGTAGGCGTGCTCTGCATCACTACAGGATTCTGATATGAACTTTGTAGACGGCGAAATAATCTGTATTGACAAACCCTATGGCTGGACGTCGTTTGACGCCGTCAAGCGCGTGAGGGGCGCCTTGTTGCGCCGTCTGCGGGTAAAGAAATTCAAGGTCGGCCATGCCGGCACGCTCGATCCGCTCGCCACAGGTGTGATGATCGTCTGCACGGGCCGTGCCACCAAGCGCATCGAAGAGCTGCAGGCCGGCGTCAAGGAATATGTAGCCGACATCGCGCTGGGTGCGACGACGCCGTCGTTTGATCTCGAGACTGAGATCGATGCCACATATCCCACCGACCATATCACCCGCGAGGCGGTCGACGAGGTGTTGCACCGGTTCACAGGCCGCATCGAGCAGGTGCCCCCGGCATTCTCGGCCTGCAAGATCGATGGCCGGCGTGCCTATCATCTGGCACGCAAAGGCCGTGAGGTCGAGCTCAAGCCCAAGGTGCTGGTCATCGACGAGATCGAGCTGCTTGAATACTCGCAGTCGGCCATACGCATACGCGTGGTGTGCAGCAAAGGCACATACATACGTGCCCTCGCCCGCGATATCGGCCAAGCGCTGGGCAGCGGTGGCCACCTGACGGCTCTGCGCCGCACACGCGTGGGCAATGTGACAATCGACGACTGTCTGCCTGTCGACCGCGCCGCCCGGCTGATAGCCGAGGTGCCGCTCGAGTTTCCGCCGGACTATCCGCCCGAACTCATCCCCGCCGACCCTGTAACCGAAAATAATAATCTACACGGCCCTGCCGAGGCCTGAAAACAAGTCATAGCAATGAAGCTCTCACAATTCAAATTCCGTCTGCCTGACGAACTTATAGCACAAGACCCCTCTGAGAACCGCGACGAATGCCGACTGATGGTCGTCGACCGAAAGACCGGCGAGATCGAACACAAACAGTTCACCGATATCCTCGGCTTCTATGACGAGGGCGATGTGATGGTGTTCAACGACACACAGGTGTTTCCGGCGCTGCTCTACGGCAACAAAGAGAAGACAGGCGCACGCATCGAGGTGTTTCTGCTGCGCGAGCTCAATGCCGACAACAAGCTGTGGGACGTGCTCGTCGAGCCTGCCCGCAAGATACGTATAGGCAATAAGCTCTATTTCGGCGAGGACAATTCGATGGTTGCCGAGGTTATCGACAACACCACCTCGCGCGGCCGCACGCTGCGTTTTCTCTATGACGGCCCGCACGACGACTTCAAACGTGACCTATATGCACTGGGCATGACTCCGCTGCCTGCATATATAACACGCGAGCCGCGTCCCGACGATGCAGCCGCCTATCAGACACTTTATGCGCGCCGCGAGGGCGCCGTGGTGTCGCCGGGCGCAGGTCTGCACTTCTCGCGCGAGCTGCTCAAGCGACTCGAGATCAAAGGTGTCGAGCAGGCATTCATCACCGTGCACAGCGGTCTTGGCAGCTTCCGCGACATTGATGTCGAGGATCTCACCAAACATCGCATGGATTCTGAGCAGATGGAGGCCAGCCCCCGTCTGGTCGAGACTGTCAACAAGGCCAAGGATCAGGGCAAGCAGGTGTGTGCCATCGGCACATCGGTGCTGCGCGGCATCGCCACAGCCGTCAGCATGGGCGGCCACATGAAGGTCTACGAGGGATGGACCAACAAGTTCATCTTCCCGCCCTATGACTTCACGGTGTGCACCTCGCTGCTGACCGACTTCCATCTGCCTTATTCCACCATGCTGATGATGGTGTCGGCATTCGGCGGCTACGAGCACATCATGCACGCCTATGAAGTGGCTGTCAAGGAAGGTTACAAATTTGGCTGCTACGGCGACGCAATGCTCATAAGATGATACACCGGCCGATTGCCGGTAAACGCTGAAAGGCCGTCGGAATCGTGCAATTCCGACGGCCTTTTTGACTTATTTTATCACTTGATTTGCTGTGCCTGCCATATGGTTTGATGATTGAGAAACAGTGAGTAAATTCGTGGATAGATACACATCAAAAACCATTTATCCATGAAAAAACTGACAGTTATGATCATGTCGTCGGTCGCTCTCGCTGCGGCCGGCGCCGAATTTGACCTGCCTGCGGTGACAGGCGACAATATGGTGCTGCAGCAGCAGACCGACGCGCGGCTGTGGGGCTTTGACCGCCCGTCGACAGAGGTCGAGGTGCGTCCGTCGTGGACCGACACCGTCTACCGTGCCGTGACAGGCCCCGACGGTCGTTGGGATGTGGCCGTGGCCACACCCGCCGCGAGCTTTGATCCGCATACAATTACTTTCGCGACGGCCGACACTGTCGTCACCGTGTGCGATGTGCTTGTCGGCGAGGTGTGGCTATGCTCGGGCCAGTCGAATATGGAGATGCCCGTGCGTGGATTCTCGACACAGCCCGTCGAAGGTGCGCTGGAACTGATCAAGACCGCCGGCCGCTACCCGGGCGTGCGTGTGATCACTGTGCCCAAGGCCGGAGCCTATGAGCCCTGTCGTGATTTCGAGGCCGACTGGAAAGTGTCGACACCGGCCAATGTATATGATTTCACAGCCATCGGATATATGTTCGGGCGCGAGCTGACCGATCTGCTCGACGTGCCCGTGGGAATCATCAGTTGTGCCTATGGCGGCAGCAAGGTAGAGGGATGGCTGCCACGGCACATCCTTGACACCTATCCCGACTGGGATATGGAGGCCGAACGCGACTCGACGATGCTTGAGTGGCAGCGCATCGGCGTGATGTACAATGCCATGCTCAATCCTGTGATCGGCTACACCGTCAGGGGATTTCTGTGGAATCAGGGCGAGTCGAACGTCGGCCGTCACCACGAGTATGCCGAACACCAGGCCGATATGGTGAGCGAGTGGCGCCGCCTGTGGGGTGGGGCAGAACTGCCGTTCTATTTTGTCGAATTGCCGGGCTGGGAGTACGGCAATCCCGAAGGCATCGATGCCGCCTTGCTGCGCGAGTCGCAACACCGTGCCGCCGCCATGTTGCCGTCATGCGGTATCGTGTGCACATCTGATCTCGTCGGCGAGGACGAGGTGGGCGACATACATGCCTCGCGCAAGGCCGAGATAGCCGAGCGTCTGGCAATGATGGCCGGTGCGCGTACATACGGCATCGAGGGCCTGCCCGACCGATATCCGACCTATCGCTCGATGCAGAACGACGGCGAGCGGGCCGTGCTGACATTTGACAACGCATGGTCGGGATTCACACCCAACGAGGAGTTGCCCGGCTTTGAGGTATGTGGTACAGACGGTGTCTTCCGTCCGGCCCGTGCTTTGCAGGACTGGGATGACCACACCGTCACCGTCAGCCGCCCCGAAGGTGTCGACCGTATAGAGGCCGTGCGATATTGTTTCAAGAATTTTGCAATCGGACGCGTACACGATCTGACAGGCATGCCGCTCGTGCCCTTCCGCACCGACAAATGATCCGGCAATAAACAATCCCCGTCACCGGCAGATTGACACGGTGACGGGGATTGTTTTGTTATGGATGATTGATTATTTGAGCGATGGCATCTGTGAGCGCGTGATGATGTAGGGCGAGGTCATGACAGATGTCCAGGCCTCACGTGTGTTGCCGAAATTGTCCTGACTCGCTCCGGCTGTGATATTGTAGGTGTACCATTCCATAAACCATGCCCAATAGGCACCGTCGTTGAAGCATTTCTGCGGGTCGGGAATGCGTCCGACCTCGCTGAGCGACACCATCTTTTTGCCGGATGTGAGGTCAAGTGCGGCAAGATAGGCCTCGACCTGCGAGTTGTTGTTGTCGGGATAGAGATCCACGCCTACGATGTCGACATATTCGTCGCCCGGATAGGCGGCTGCCATGTCGTCGGCATGGCCGTTGAGATATTGTGCGGTCCATACCCATATCAGGTTGTCGAGACCGTGATGGTTGACCAGACGGTCATACATGAGTATCCAGAGCTGACGTGTGTACTCGATGCCATGCCGTCCCCACCAGAACCACGGACCATAGCGATAGTCGCCGGCGGCCTCGTGCAGCGGTCGCCACAGCACGGGGATGCCGCGAGCCTGCAGCAGCTTGAGGCTCTCGGCCACCTTGTCTATGTCGGCGAGAATGAATTCGTGCTGCCAGGTGCCTTCTTTCAGAGCCTCGCGTATGTCGAATTCGGTTGTCTCGGATCCTTTGCCGGGAATGTAGAAGCCATATTTGCCTTTCTTGCCCTTGTGATAGTCTTCCTCGCTGTCAGGGGCATTCCAGTGCCACATGTAGCTGACAATACCGTTGTTTTCCCATTGTTCGGCGGCGGGAGCTATATCGGTGTAGTCGATCCATGCACCGGGTTCGGAGTCGCGCAGATGTATGAAATCGTATCCTGTCAGAGCCGGGTATTTGCCCGTGACATTGTAGATCCAGTCGGCAAAGTCGTTGTTGTTGTTGACATTGGCCATCGCGCCCGAGAGTATTTTCTTGCCGTGGTTTTCGATGAGGAAATCATATACGTTTATGGCCTGTACTGAGGGCGTGGCACATGTGAGCGGTGCGAACCGGTGTGTAGCCGGCGGCGTCTCGACCGATGAGGTCTTGAATTTGAGCGTGAAGGCCGGTGCAAAGCTCAGACCGAAGTTTGCGGTCACTGCGCGGTCGGGGATCACGAGTGTATAGTCGGTCTCATTGGCAAGCGCGACCGGAATGACGATCGTGGTACCGTCGGCCACGCGGGCGTTGACACCTGCGCCGTTAAGGGTGATGCGTTCTGACTTGCTCAGCGTGATCTGAGTGTTGTAGGTTATGGTGATCTCGGTCACCTCGCCGGCGTTGATCTCGGCGCCCTC
>JAUNGA010000084.1:7022-8775 GCA_030524765.1 Bacteroidales bacterium
GTTCCCGTGATCTCGGGCCGGGGGTAGACAACCGGCTCATTGCCCGGGGTGTCGTCGTCGCTGCAGGCAGTCACGGCGAATAGAGCGGCCGCAGCCAGAATGAAATTTTTGATTTTCATAGAGTATTGGAGGATATAAGTCAACACAAAACCGTCCGAAGGGGCTCCGGACGGTTTTGCATTGAGATTAGGGATTATTTCGCTTTAAATGCAAATGACTTGATTATGAAATATTTGCCTGAGAATGCCCAGCCGATCTCCCACGGGTCGCAGACATGCACTTCGCCCTTCTTGTTGGTTACCGAGGCATACTCGCCCCAACCGTGCAGAGCGTCGACATCGTCTTGACTGAGCTCTATCGTCAGGGCCTTCTGGCCGGGTTCGATGGTGATTACCTCCTGAGCGTTGGTGAAGTGTAGTTTCCAACCGTTGTAGAGATAGCGGAGCTCGATCTGAATCTCCTCTTCGTCGGGGATAGTCTCGTAGGTCTCGAGGTTGAGCACCAGTGTGCCGGGAGCGGTGATGGTCTCGGTAAACATCTGGTAGTAGGTGCGGCTGTAGTCTTCGTCAGACTGGGCGCTGATCTCGAGATTCTCCCAGTCGCCGTCGGGCGAGATGTCGTGATTGACGCTGAGGAAGATACGCGGAGCATTGGGATCCTCGAATTCCATCGATGTGATGGTGAGGAAGCAGCCCGAGAAGGCCCATCCGTCGCCGTTGAGCTCCTCGATGTCCTCGGCAGTGATGTTGATCGTCAGGCTCGACTGACCCTGTTCGGTCTCGATGATGCCGCTGTTGTTGTCGCGTACCGATGCAAAGGCGATACTCCAGTCGCG
Organism: Bacteroidales bacterium; assembly: GCA_030524765.1. GTDB lineage: Bacteria > Bacteroidota > Bacteroidia > Bacteroidales > Muribaculaceae > CAG-873. The sequence continues at coordinate 7,858 of JAUNGA010000084.1, forward strand.
ACGGTAGCGGGGCTGCAGCTGCCACCATGTCGATGAGGCATCCTGGTTGAAATGGATGGTGAGCTTGCCGGGCGATGTGATAGCCTCGGCAAATGCTGCGTAGAGGTCGGCATCCTTGTCTTTGCCGATTTCGAGATTCTGGGCCCAGTTGCCGAGCTCGAAATTGCCTTTCCAGAATTCATTGCCGTTTTTGGCGGTTGTGATGCCCTCTGAGGCGACGCGGATGTTGTCGTTCTGTATGAACGTGATCTTGCCGTCGACCATCGAGGCCGGTACGGTGACAGTCATCTCAGTGCCGGTGTTGTTGACGGTCCATCCGGTGCGGATGATCTCGCCGCCGGGGAATTCGATGGCGCTCACCAGGTCGAGCAGAGAGCCTTTGACGGTGAGTCGTGCACCGGGAGTGACATTGCGGTTGGGTGATACCGAGATGATCTCGATGGTGGGGACGGTAAACTCGGGGGTTGCGATGCGGTCGAGCGAGAAGAGCTCGAGATTGATCACGCCCGAGCAGGTGCCGACGGGTACGGCCACGGTGAGAGCCGTGCCATCAGCGTTGACGCTGAACTCGGCCACCTCGATGTCGCCGGGGAATATCACGCGGTTGACCAGCTGCAGGTTCTCGCCGATGACTGTCACTTCCTCGCCCTCGCGCAGATCAGTCTTCGAGAGAGCGGTGACAGAGGCTGTGCGTATCACGAATTCTTTTTCGGTGGTATAAGACCAGTCGTTGCCGTCAGAGAATGTGATTTTGCCGGTCTTGGCCTCGGCAGGCACTTTTACGTGCAGCTCGTGGCGCTCTTGCATTGTGAACTGCTCGGCGGGCACCTCGGCCTGGGTGCCGACTGTGACAGTAGCCACGTGGTAGAGGTATTCGCCGGTCACAACGATCTCATCGCCGGCAGTGAGCTCGTCTTT
>JAUNGA010000009.1 GCA_030524765.1 Bacteroidales bacterium
TACCAGCAGCGCGGCCAGGGCGGCTATCAGCGCGGCCGTCAGCAGCAAGGCCAGGGCGGATTCTTTCCCAGCCGCGGCAAAAGCTTCACACCGCGTCCCAAGCGCATCGAGTACGAGATGCCGATACCCGATCCCAACGAGCAGATACGTCTGAACAAGTTTATGAGCAACGCCGGCATATGCTCGCGTCGCGAAGCCGACGAATTTATCCAGCAGGGTCTGGTGAAAGTCAACGGCCAGGTAGTGACCGAACTCGGCACCAAGATATGCCACAGCGATGTAGTCGAGTATGACGACAAGGTGGTGGCACTGGAGAGCAAGTGCTATATACTGCTCAACAAGCCCAAAGATTGCGTGACCACGAGCGACGATCCGCAGGACCGCACCACGGTGATGGATCTTGTGAAGGGCGCATGCACCGAGCGCATCTATCCGGTAGGCCGTCTCGACCGTAACACCACCGGTGTGCTGCTGCTGACCAACGACGGCGATCTGGCGTCGAAACTCACACATCCCAAATACGTGAAGAAAAAAATCTATCACGTGTGGTGTGACAAGGATATAACCGAGGAAGACATGCAGCGTATCGCCGACGGTATCGAGCTGGAGGACGGGCCTATCCACGCCGACGCGATCTCGTATGCCACCGAGACCGACCGCAATCAGGCCGGCATCGAGATTCACTCGGGACGCAACCGCATCGTCCGCCGCATCTTCGAGAGCCTCGGCTATCATGTGACAAAACTTGACCGCGTCTACTTTGCCGGTCTTACCAAAAAGAATCTGCCCCGCGGCCGTTGGCGCTATCTCACTCAAGAGGAGGTCAACCTGCTCAAGATGGGTGCATTTGAATAATTAATTCGAGTTTCGCAAGTCGCGCGCACCGCGACTTGCGAAACTTAAATAAATGTTGACATATGAAACGCAGTAAAATCGCCGCTCTGCTGGCCAATCCCGAAGCCATCGGCACCGAAGTCGATGTCAAGGGCTGGGTGCGCACCCGCCGCGGCAACAAATATGTGCAGTTTGTCGCCCTCAACGACGGCTCGTCGATCAAAAACCTGCAGATTGTCTTTGACATGAACAAGTTTACCGACGAGCAGCTCAAGCCGATCACCACCGGCGCGTCAATACATGTGACGGGACGTCTGGTCGAGTCGATGGGCAAAGGGCAGACTTGCGAGATCCAGGCCGACACTCTTGAGGTCTATGGAACCGCCGACGAGACCTACCCGATGCAGAAGAAGGGCCACACGCTCGAATTCCTGCGCGAGAACGCCCATCTGCGCCCCCGCACAAACACGTTCGGAGCTATCCTGCGTGTGCGCAGCGCTCTGGCCTTTGCAGTGCACAAATTCTTCAACGAGAAGGGATTCTACTATCTGCACACCCCTCTGATCACATCGAGCGACTGCGAAGGTGCCGGCGCTATGTTCCAGGTGACCACCCTTCCGCTCAACGATCTGCCCCGCACCGAGGACGGCGCCGTAGACTACTCGCAAGACTTCTTCGGCAAACCCACCGCCCTGACCGTATCGGGCCAGCTCGAGGGAGAGCTCGGAGCAACCGCAATCGGCGAGATCTATACGTTCGGCCCGACATTCCGCGCCGAAAACTCCAACACCCAGCGCCACCTGTCAGAGTTCTGGATGATAGAGCCCGAGATGGCATTCTATGACATCAACGACAACATGGACCTGGCCGAGGAGTTTGTCAAATACTGCATCAGATATGTGCTCGACCACTGCCGCGACGACATCGAGTTCCTGGCCGAACATTATGACAAGGACCTCATCGAGCGCCTTGAGTTTGTGCTGCACAACGATTTTGTGCGCCTCACCTACACCGAGGGTGTAAAAATCCTCGAAGAGTCGGGCCACAAATTCGAATTCCCCGTCAGCTGGGGCGTCGACCTGCAGAGCGAGCACGAACGCTATCTGGTAGAAAAGCACTTCAAGAAACCGGTCATCCTGACCGACTATCCCAAAGATATCAAGGCCTTCTATATGAAGCAGAATGAGGACGGACGCACCGTGCGTGCGATGGACGTGCTTTTCCCGCAGATCGGTGAGGTGATCGGCGGCAGCGAGCGCGAGGCCGATCTTGATAAACTGCAGCGCCGCATCGACGAGCTCAATATCCCGATGAAGGATATGTGGTGGTATCTTGACACACGCCGTTTCGGCACGGTGCCCCACTCGGGATTCGGTCTGGGCTTTGAGCGTCTGCTGCTCTTCGTTACCGGCATGACCAACATACGCGACGTGATCCCCTTCCCGCGCACGCCCAAAAACTGCGAATTCTAATCCCGCAGACTGCGGAATCAATCTATACAATCCGGCCCGTAGTGCTTGCGCGTGCGGGCCGGATTAATTAAATAAGCTACTGATTTACAATATGATTCGACTGATTGCTACCATATTCGCCGTGACAACGGTGTTTTCGCTCGGCGCCCGCGATCTCTCAGCGACAATAGACTCGCTGATCGATGCGAGATATGACGGGGACAGTGCTCCCGGCGGGGCCGTGATCATAGCCCGGGGCGATTCGGTGCTGTATGAGCGGTATATCGGCCTCGCCGACATGCCCTCGCGACGGCCGATCGACGCCGACACACGCTTCTGCATCGCATCGATATCAAAACAGTTTACCGTCATGGCGCTGCTGCAACGCGACGCAGCCTATCACGGCCCGATGCCGTTGCTTGATACGCCTGTGAGCGACTGGTTTGATTATCGGCAGCCGTTGTGGCGCGACATAACGCTGCGCAATCTGGCCAACCATACATCCGGTGTGGCCGACTCGCGTCCGCGCGACAACCGCGACCGCTGCGTATATGCCGATGACGAATCGTCGATCGCTTACTTCCCTACGGTAGATAGCGTGCAATTCGGCGCAGGCGAGTACTACGACTATCTCAATCCGTCATTCATACTGCTGGCCCGGGTGGTCGAGAGACTGAGCGGCAAGGAATTCACCGAGTATATGCGCGACAGCGTGTTTGAGCCTGCCGGGATGCTGTCAACCTACTATTTTGATCCGGCCGACGATGCCGGCCCCGACCGTTCACACGGTTATATCCCCGGAGATGACGGCGGCTGGCGTGAATATGACTATGGCGAGGAGACATTTTTTGCCACACGTCCCGACGGAGGCATCTACTCGACGGCCCGGGATCTGCTGCGCTGGGAGAACGCTTTGCGCGACGGCGTGGTGACCGATCCTCAGAGACTGGCTATGGCCTATCGCCCGTCGGTGAGCGTGACCGACAGTCCGACGTGTGACTATCAGAGACGCCCCGATACATGGTATGGCCTGGGATTTTTTGTCGATCATCCTTCCGGAAAAGCCCGCAAGGTCTATCATACGGGCGATAACGGAGGCTACCAGGCGTATCTGGCCAAATATCCCGATCTCGACATCAAGATCATAGTGCTCGAGAACCGCAACGACCGCGACCGGTGGCAACTGGCCACAGCCATAGACGAGGCTCTCGGCCTGCGTTGACACAAAAGGCGCCCCGCCCGATAATTTCGAGACGAGGCGCCCGGCTGTCTTATAGATAAATGTGACATTAAGCACATCAAAGTTAACAATTTGTAAATACGATTGCTTTGTTTTACGGTTAATTTTTGTTAACCAATCCGATAATTTAACTATTTGTCAGATGATAAAAATCATTCGTCACTATTGGCCGACCCTTATCGTATTGATTGTCATCATCTACGCCACATGGGTTCCCAAACCGATAGATTCAGACTACATACCGCTTCTGCCACATATCGACAAACTCATACACGCCATAATGATGGGTGGCCTCGTAGGAGCCATCGCATTTGACTACAAACGACAAGAGCGCCGGCACATGCTGACGCTCAAAGTCATGGCCGTTATCACGGCCGGTGTCATGATATTCGGTGCTGTCGACGAGGTGGTGCAGGGTCTGCTGCCGATCGGACGGCCGAGCGACCCGTGGGATCTGCTTGCCGACTGGGCCGGATCGCTGATCGGCGCCGACACGGCACCGGCGGCAGTCAATGCCGTTGTGCGCCGTATGCGCCGATAGGCATCACTGCTTGTCGCCGAGATATTTTGCTACGTCGGCACGCAGATCGTCGTCTTGCTTGTCGCGGCTCAGGATAGTGCCGTCGGGCGCGATAAGCATGATGCAAGGAATACCCGATATACCGTAAAGATCGGTGGGTACAGACTGGGCATTGATAATGCAGGGCCATGGCAATTCGTGCTTCTCGATTGCGGCACGGGTGGCATCGGGTTCGTCCCAGACAGCAACGCCGAGCACCTCGAGTCCCTTGTCTTTGTATTCCTTGTATAGATCTTTCAACACAGCAGTCTCGCGTATGCAGGGGCCGCACCAGCTTGCCCAGAAATCGACGAGCAGATACTTGCCGTCGCGTCCTACGTAGTCGCTGAGTTTCCGGCCGTTGATATCAAAATCGATATACTTGGCACCGGGCTGCGAAGCCGCCTTACGCTCGTTCATCTCGACGAGCTTGGCAATGCGCTTGTATTGTTTCAGAGACGGTTCTTTGTCAAGATATGCGACAAGCTCGGCCGGAGCCATGTCGTAGGCCTGCTGTATGAAAATCAGATAACCGATGGGATTGTCGAGATTTTGCTGCATCTGATCTTTCATGTATGCCTGATAGCGCGCATATGCCGCCTCTTTGTCGGCATCGGTGGATGCGGTCTGGAATGCCTGCGCAATGGTCGATACAGAGTCGCCGATAGCATTGTAGACATCGTTGAGTTCGCTGCCAAACGCCTTGCGACTGCGCGCATCGATCGCAATCGAACCCGGCTCGAGTATCAGCTGGGCATAGCGGGCACCGTCGACGAGTATGCGGGCCGGCACCGGCTCGTCAATCTCGCCCTTGAATACAGCGGCTCCGTCGGCGACGAGCACCGAATCAATCTTATCGCTCGTATCGTAATTGATCAGGAATGCCATGGCACCCTCGGCGTCTTCGGGCATGGGCGCCAACACCTTATAAGGAGTCGCCCAAAGCGATGTAGCCACCGCGGCGGTGGCCATCGCGAGCATGTTTTTTTTCATTTTATTATATGTTAGTTTCCTATTACAAAAGTAGCAAAATATATATCAAAGGCAAAACACATATTATGATTTAAATGTTTTTATTGGTGATTTTGACATTTTTTTGTAGCTTTGTATATCCGTAAAAACTGAAATATGCCACAGACAGACTCAATAACCGCTCTGATACAAAAATCAATCCGTGACAACTGGGAGCATCTCGCTCTGACTGATTTTCACGGCGTATCGTTTCAGTATCGCGATGTAGCACGCAAAATAGCCAAACTGCACCTGCTGTTTGACAAGGCAGGTCTGAAGCCCGGCGACAAAATTGCGCTTTGCGGACGCAACTCGGCTCAATGGTCTATCGCATATCTGGCGTCACTCACCTATGGCACAGTGGCCGTGCCCATACTGCATGACTTCAAGCCCGACAATATACACCATCTGGTGTGCCACTCAGATGCGAAACTTTTTTCACCGACCAGCATACCTGGGAAAATCTCGATCCCGAGTCGCTGCCACAGATCAAGGGCGCTCTGCTGATCGACGATTACTCGCTGCTGTTCTCACGCTGCAAGCGTCTGACCGAGGCGCGCCACAATCTCAACAAAATATTCGGCGAGAAATATCCCGAACGTTTCACGCCCGACGATGTGGTCTACCCCGAGCATAATCCCGACGACATGGCCGTGATCAACTATACATCTGGCTCGACAGGCTTTTCGAAGGGTGTGATGCTGTCATACCGCAACATATGGTCAAACATCAGATTCTGTCTTGACAATATCAAATTTTTCAAGCCGGGTGACGGGGCGATATGCATGCTGCCGCTTGCCCATATGTACGGTCTGGTGATCGAGATGCTGCACACATTCGTGCAGGGTTGCCACATCTATTTCCTGACGCGCACACCATCGCCTAAAATCATCATGGAGGCTTTTGCGACAGTGCATCCCAAACTGATCATCACCGTGCCGCTAATCATCGAGAAGATCATAAAGACGCGCGTATTCCCGCTGCTCGACAAGCCATTGATGAAGGTGCTGCTGCATTTGCCCGTGATCGACGACAAACTGCTCGGCAAGATCAAAAACAAACTCGAGGAGGTATTCGGAGGCCAGCTCAAACAGCTGATCATCGGTGGCGCCGGCCTCAACGCCGAGGTCGAGGCATTTTTGCGGCGTATCAGATTCCCGTTCACTATCGGTTACGGAATGACCGAATGTGCCCCGCTGATCACCTACGCGCCGTGGGATGTGCAGCGGCCGGGCTCGTGTGGCCGCATCGTCGACCGCATGGAGTGCCGGATCGACTCGCCGGATCCGGTCAACACGCCGGGTGTACTGTGGGTGAAGGGCCAGAACGTGATGATGGGCTATTACAAAAACCCGACAGCGACGGAATCTACGTTCAAGGACGGATGGATGAACACCGGCGACATATGCCAGCGCGACGAGGATGGCTTTATCTACATACGCGGACGCGACAAAAACATGATACTCGGCCCGTCGGGACAAAACATTTATCCCGAGGAAATCGAACAGCGCATCAACAATCTGCCCTATGTAGCCGAATCATTGGTGATTGAAGAAGACGGCAAGCTGGTAGCTCTGGTTTATCCCGACTTTGAATCGGCCCGCAATGCAGGCATATCAACCGAACAACTCGAGCCGATGATCGAAAAGAGCATCAAGCAACTCAATACCGACTTGCCCGGTTACAGTCAGATATCTCGTGTGAGAATCCACCACGAAGAATTTGAAAAGACACCCAAGCGCTCGATCAAACGCTATCTTTATCAGCATTAGAGGCTGTTCTACAATATTTGTCAACGACAGGGCGACGGTTATTGTCGAACCGGCCATTAACAGATGCGGTCTGCAATTTTTTTTTGCAGACCGCATCTGTTGTTTTTCGTCCTATATTGTTTTATTGCCTGTCAGATAACCGGGCAATCAATCGGCTAAATGGAATTCGATCAGTCCGGGCATCGAGTTGGGAATAAGCTTTATTATATCAACGCCGAAGTCTGCGGCCGCGCGATGCAGGATGTCGCTATAAGTCATGCCTGTGCCACCGACGATGCATACGCCGCGAGCCATCTCGGATCCATAGGCGGCGACATTGCGGGTGAAAAAGCGCATGAAGCCTGTGTAGACGAGCTGATAGACGTAGGCATTGTCTGTATGATCAGCGAGGAACGACGAGTAGCGGGCAAGTGAGCGACTGGGCAGGCGGTTGGTATATACGTCGTCCATAAGCATATTGGGCGTCACGCTGAAATGCTCATAGAATTTTCTGGATATATCGTCCGGAGCGATCCCCTTGAGCATATCGGCTATAAAGACTTTGCCGAGATATGCACTTGAGCCTTCATCACCGAGGATGTAGCCCAGCGGGGCGACATTACGCACGATTTCATTGCCGTCGTAAAGGCATGAGTTTGAACCTGTACCGATAATACAGGCCAGACCGGGCTCGCGCACCAGCAGACCGCGTGCCGCGCCGAGCAAATCGCTCTCGACAGTCACCGGTGTACGGAACTGGGCCACGAGCGATGATTCCATAATCTTGTTTTTCTCGGTATTGGCACATCCTGCACCATAGAAATATACATGATCCCAACGGCGCTTGAAAAAGGCCTCGGGCAATTCGAGACGTATAGCATGCGAGAGGTCGCGCCGCGACTGAAAATAGGGGTTAAGTCCGGTCGTGAACGCATGCTCGACGATGCGACCACCATCGACAATCACCCATTCGGTACGTGTGCTGCTACTGTCGGCTATAATTTTCATGACAGATGCAAAGGTAGTGATTTTTTCGTTTGACTCCAAAAGTAGCCTGATTTTGTCGTGTATCCGAAATTTATTATTAAATTTGTAAGATATTATGCAAAAAGTGTTCAATGGCAGTAATACTTAACATAGATACAACCACGGCCGTATGTTCGGCCGCATTGACGGCCGAGGGCCAGATACTGACTCATGCCGAAAACTTCGAGGGGCGCAACCATGCATCGCTGCTCAGCGGCTTTATCAAACAATGTCTTGATTTCGCAGCCGATAAAGAGCTGCAGCTTGATGCGGTAGCCGTGAGCATGGGCCCCGGCAGCTACACGGGGCTGCGTATCGGTCTGAGCGAGGCCAAGGGTCTGGCCTATGCCCTCGGGATACCGATGATAGGCATCAATACACTCGAGCTGATGGCCACACGCGTGATGTTCTCGACCGACGATGTCGATCCTGACAGCATACTTGTGCCGATGATAGATGCGAGACGCATGGAGGTATTCACAGCCGCATATGATTTCGGACTGAACGAACTGCTGAAACCGGGCCCGCTGATTCTTGACGGCGAGAGCTATGCCGACCTTATCGCTACCGGGCGGCCGGTGTTGCTTTTCGGCGACGGCAGCGACAAAGCCCGCGAGACAATAACGGCGCCCAATGTGACATTTGTGCCTGATGTAGTACCTCTGGCGGTCGATATGGTGGCTTTGGCCGAACGCGACTGGGCTCGACGCAGCTTTATTGACAATGCCTACAGCACACCACTGTATCTCAAGGAATTCCAGGCAACAAAACCAAAAAGCAGAATATGATCGAGACTGACTACCGCGACGATATAACACGTGCGGTCGAGACTCTGCGCCGCGGCGGCGTGATCGTATATCCGACCGATACCATCTGGGGTATCGGATGCGACGCCCGCAACAGTGAGGCGGTGCGCCGAATATACGCGATCAAGCGACGCGACGACTCGAAGGCACTTATTACCCTGGTTGACTCGCTCGCCGGGCTCGAGCGCATAGTCGACGAGGTGCCCGAGGTGGCCGAACAACTGATAGATGTCTCGGTCGATCCTGTAACAATCATTTATGACCGAGGCAGAAATGTGGCACCCGAACTGCTGGCCGCCGACGGCAGCATAGGCGTGAGAGTGACACGCGAGGCATTCAGTGCGGCATTGTGCCGGGCCTTCCGCGGACCGATTGTGTCGACATCGGCCAATGTGAGCGCACAACCTTCGCCAATGGATTTTTGCTCTATCGCACCAGAGATTCTCGATGCAGCCGACTATGTATGCACGTCGCGGCGCGACGAACCGGCAGCTACCAAAGCATCGTCGGTAATAAAAATATCATCGGGCGGACTTTTCAAAATACTGCGTAAATAAGACCATATGAAGCACACCACCCGCCTGAGGCTCTCATATCTGATCAGCGACTATCTGACGATAAATGTCGGATGGATGACATTCAATGTCGTGCGCTATTTCTCATTGCCGCTGATCTACAAGCCTTCACTCGGAGAGTTCATCCTGCACGACCACAATATCGTGATGGGACAGATACTCTTCCCGCTGATGCTGGTGGCGATGTATGCCATATCGGGATTTTACAACAACGTGACGTTCAAATCGCGATTTGACGATCTGCGCAATACGTCAGTGGTGTCGCTGAGCGGTATGCTTGTCATATTTTTCACCGTACTGATCAACGACGACATACCCGAGCGACTGCAAAACTATGAATTGATGGCCATATTGCTGGGCCTGCTGTTTCTGCCCACCTATCTCGGGCGGCTCATCATCACATCAGGAGAACGTCGACGCGCCCGTCGCGGCGAGGGACACAGCACGGCAATTGTGGTCGGCACGGGCAAACATGCCCGCCAGCTGGCGCGACGCCTGGCATTGCCTGACAGGCTCAACATATTCAGACCGGCGGCCTTTGTCACCATCGACCCGACGGCCGACCCTGTCATAGACGGGCTGCCCGTCTATCCGATCGACCGCCTCGACGAGGCAATTGCCGAGCATGGGGTGCAGTCGCTGATATTGCCGACGCAGTCAAGCGAGATGGCCCCTACCCTTGATCTGCTGTCAACACTCTACCGCACCGATCTCAATATCTACCTCACGCCCGATCTGTATCAGCTGATCACGTCACGGGCACGTTGCGCGACTATAGTCGGCGAACCACTGGTCAATATCACGAATGCCAATGTCCCTGCATCGACAGCCAATCTCAAGCGTCTTGGCGACATTGCATTCTCGGCGATAGCGCTGATAGCGCTCGCGCCGGTATTCGCCATACTCGCCGTGCTCATCAAACGCGACTCGCCCGGGCCGGTATTCTACCGCCAGCAACGTGTCGGCTACCACAAGCGCCCGTTCGGCATCATCAAGTTCCGCTCGATGAGAGTAGATGCCGAGCCCGACGGACCGGCTCTGTCGACGCCAGACGATCCACGAATCACGCGCATCGGCCGTTTTCTGCGCAAATACCGTCTTGACGAGCTGCCACAATTCTGGAATGTGCTGCGCGGCGACATGTCGCTCGTCGGTCCACGGCCCGAGCGCGAGTATTATGTGCGCAGCATCGTGGAGCGTGTGCCTTATTACAGCATGATACACCAGGTGCGTCCAGGCATAACATCGTGGGGCATGGTCAAATACGGCTATGCATCGACCGTCGACGAGATGATCGAGCGCCTGCGCTATGACCTTCTTTATATCGAGAATGTATCGTTCGGTCTCGATCTCAAGATACTCTTTCATACAGTCAATACGGTACTGACGGGGAAAGGCGTATAGCCGTGCCCGTATAACAAGGTTTGCATACAAATGACACAAAAATATATCCACAACAGCCGCGTGAATGCGGCATTCATGCGATTTTTGCTGTGGCGCGAGCGCCATATCAGCGAACGCAAGTTTGTCATATTTCTGGCTCTGCTGGTCGGCGTATTCGGCGGATTGGCAGCGCAATTGCTCAAATATCTGATACACACTATCTCGGGACTGCTCACAGCCCACATCGACATCAACTCGGGTAATTACCTGTATATATTGCTTCCCACGCTGGGCGTGGTGATCACGGCGCTGTATGTGCGCTATGTGGTGCGCGACGATATCTCGCACGGAGTCACCCGCGTGCTGTGGGCAATCTCGCAAAACAAATCGAGGCTCAAGCGCCACAATGTATATACGTCGGTGATTGCCAGCTCGGTGACAATCGGTTTCGGCGGATCGGTCGGCGCCGAGGGTCCTATCGTATATACGGGTGCGGCCATCGGTTCCAATCTCGGCTCGATGTTCCGTATGTCGCCACGCATCCTTATGATACTCGTCGGGTGTGGAGCCGCGGCGGGCATAGCCGGCATATTCAAGGCGCCCATCGCGGGAATGCTTTTCACACTCGAGGTGCTGATGCTCGACCTTACCACAGTGTCGGTAATGCCGCTGCTCATCTCGGCCATTACCAGCGCCACGATAGCCTATATGTACACGGGGTTCAGCTTCGAATTTTTCTATGTGCAGAGCGAGGATTTCTATATCGGCCGCATACCGTTGGTGATACTGCTCGGTGTGGCCTGCGGACTGGTGTCGCTCTATTTTACCCGCGTCATGAACATGATGGAGAACTTTTTCGGCAGATTCAAAAACCGCTGGATAAAGACCTTGATCGGCTGCTCGATACTGTCGGGGCTGGTCTTCTTCTTCCCGCCACTCTACGGCGAGGGATATGAATCCATAATGGGACTGCTGGCAGGTGACACAAGTTCGATAGTCGACGGCTCGATATTTTACGGCGACCGCGGCCAGGTGTGGTTCATCATACTGTTTATCGCACTGATTATCCTCACCAAAGCCTTTGCGACCTCGGCTACCAACGGTGCCGGCGGCGTGGGCGGCACATTCGCGCCGTCGCTTTATGTGGGATGTATGACCGGCTTTTTGTTTGCATACGTCTTTAATGCCATGGGATTCGACATGGTGTTGTCAAACAAAAACTTCGCCCTTATAGGCATGGCCGGGGTAATGAGCGCCGTGATGCACGCGCCGCTGATGGCAATCTTCCTCACGGCCGAGCTGACAGGCGGCTATGACCTGTTTTTGCCTCTGTTGATTGTATCGACCATAGCCTACGGCACCATCAAGATTTTTGAACCGTACAGCATATACACCATGCGACTGGCCAAACAGGGCAAGCTTCTTACACACGAGAAAGACAAGGCCGTGCTGACGCTGCTCAAGATGGATTCGGTGATCGAGACCGAGTTTCTGAGCGTACGTCCCGAGATGACACTAAAAGAGATGGTCGATACCATCGCCAAGTCTAACCGAAATCTTTTCCCGGTGCTTGATGCGACGGGCCGACTGCAGGGTGTGGTGCAGCTCGACGACATACGCAACATCATGTTCCGTCCAGACCTGTACCGCAAAATGAATGTCGCATCGTTCATGACCATGCCGCCTACAAAAATAATCATCGGCGAGCACATGGATTCGGTGATGAAAAAGTTTGACGACACGGGCGCATGGAATCTACCCGTCGTCGACAAGGATGGCCGATATTATGGTTTTATAAGCAAAAGCAAGATCTTCAACTCTTATCGCAGGGTACTGAGACATTACTGCGACGACTGATCAAAAATAATCGAGGCCGCATCATGCTGTGATGCGGCCTCGACGTCAGAGAGAGGAGAACTGTATCAATCGTTATTTATGAGATTGCTGCTCGGTGGTGCGAGCCTGACGGTCGCCTTTCCGGGCTTTGGCATGTTTGCGATCACCGTTACGGTGGCGTGAGGTCTGACCGAGGTCCTGACGACGGCCTTCTTTGCGCCGCATGTCGTTACGATGGCCTTTTACGCCGGGAGTACCCTGCTCTACGACAACATTTTCAAGGAAAACGACGTACTGCTCGGGAGTGAGGATCTGCTTGACGCCTGCAAGGTAGTCGCGACGGGCCTGACGCGGATCGGGACGAGTCGCAGTCGAATCACGACGCTGGCCTCGCTCGGGGCGAGCCGGCTTGAGAGCATCGAGGGCCGTCTGCTGCTCGGTGGTAAGGTTGAGGCCTGCGAAGATCTCGCGATAGGGATTTCCGCCACGATGGCGGCCACCATTATTGTCGTTGTCGCAGGTGCATGAGGTCGAGTCGCACTGCTCCGGTTGAGGGCAGTTGCCTTTATATTGGGGGCATTTGGTCTGTTTCTGGGCCATTGCAGGTACACCGCAGATGGTGGCAATGACAAGAGCCGCTGTTAAAAATTTCTTCTTCATTTCAGTTCTGTGTACGTTATTATAATGTTACTTTTTTCGCGTTTTCATAGTTTATGACAAGAAAAGAGGTCTAATGTTTAATCTGTATGTTTACGTTTTAGCCTATCTTAACTAAATTGCAAGCAAATTGTTAATGAAGTTTTACATTGTCAAGACAATTATCATCTGACCTTTTGGGCGCCGAATGTGTTATATATGGTATAAAATACCAGTATAGTCATGACCAATATAAAAATCAAACGAGTGTATCTGGCGCCCGAGCCATTGCCGGGCGACGGTTATCGCATATTTATTGACCGTCTATGGCCGAGAGGCGAATCCAAGCAAGAGTTCCACTATGATCTGTGGGACAAAGATGTGGCGCCGTCGGTCGGACTACGTGAGTGGTTCCATGCCGATCCGTTGAACCGGTGGGATGCATTCGCCAAAAAATATATCGAAGAACTCGAAGCATTGCCGGCGGCCCGGGATCTGGCACGTATCGTCAGCCGACATGATACGGTAACGTTGCTCTACGGGTCGCGGGATACATTACACAACAATGCAATAGTGCTACGCGACTTTCTTGACAAAATAGTCAACGGTAAAGAAACGAAATAACAATCGGTATGGCTAAACGCAGACTTGTAATAATAGGTGCAGGCTTTGGCGGACTCAATGTCGCAAAGACAATCGACAAAAGCAAATATGATGTACGCATAGTCGACAAGCACAATTACCACAGCTTTGCGCCGCTATTTTATCAGGTGGCATCAAGCGAGCTCGAGCCGGCGGGCATCACATTCCCGCTGCGCCGCGAAATGCGCCGACGCAATGTCAGGGGATGTCTCTACGACATGGGTACGGTAAAGTCGGTCGACACCATACGCAAGGTGGTAGTGACCGATCTCGAAGAACTGCCATATGATGTGCTGATAATCGCCGCAGGCGCGACCAACAATTTCTTTGGTATTGACGGTCTGAGAGACCGAGTCTATACACTGAAGAGTGTGCCCGAGGCGATCAGTTGCCGCAATGCCATACTCGAGCGGCTCGAGCGAGCGGCCATATTGCCGCCTGACAGTCACCGCCGCAAGGCGTTGCTGACCTTTGCCGTTGTTGGCGGCGGCCCTACAGGCGTCGAGATAGCCGGCGCATTAGGCGAAATGAAGCGCTATGTGATCAAGCGAGAGTATCCGCGACTGCGTACCGACGAGGTAAAGGTGATACTGTATGAAGGATCTGACAGATTGCTCAGAACAATGAGCGAAAAATCGTCGTGCGACGCCTTCAATGATCTGGGCGAACTGATGGTCGACGTAAGATTGGGCAAGACGATGCAGAGCTACAAGGACGGTCGTCTGACCTTCACCGACGGCTCGGTCATAGACGCCGATACCGTGATATGGACTGCAGGAATCACCGGATCGCCCATCGAGCTGACAGGCACTGACGTGAAAGCAGGCCCGGGCGGACGGTTTGCCGTAGACGAGTATAACCGGGTGATCGGGCTTGATGATGTATATGCCATCGGCGACATCGCCAGCCATTCAGACGAGCGATATCCGCGCGGTTGCCCCCAGCTGGCCCAGCCGGCCATCCAACAGGGCAAACGTCTTGCCAGAAATCTCAACAATCCCGACCGACGCCGTCCGTTTGTCTATAACGACAAGGGCTCTATGGCGACAATCGGACGCAACCGGGCGGTGGTCGATATGGGAAAACTGCACTTCGGCGGATGGCTTGCCTGGATTACGTGGATGTTTGTACACCTGATCAGTCTGTTGGGCATGCGCAACAAGATTGTAGTACTGCTCAACTGGATATGGAGCTATTTTAATTTCTCGACCTCGATGCGCATGATCCTGCGGCCGTCAAAATATCCGACAATATTCAACATGAATGATGAAAACAAGCCTTAAAAGTGAATTCAAACGACTGTTTCGCGAGGCATTCGACGAGCCGGCACGATGGATCGACTGGTTTGCCGAATCGGTCTATCGTGATGACGATCTGCTTGCCCTCGAGGAGGACGACCGGGTGGTCAGCGCTTTGCTGTTGAGCCGATACGAGATGTCGTTTCACGGCACACGGCTGCCGATCGGGTACATATCGTGCGTCGCAACGGCCAAGGCCTACCGAGGCCGGGGGCTGATGCATCGTCTGATAACCCGGGCAATCAATGTCGCCGCCGAACGTGGCGACGCAATATGCACGCTGATACCCGCCGGCGACAGGCTCTACTACTTCTATGACAGATTTGATTTTGCCACGGTATATTATGTCGACGAGATGCGATATACCGCCTTACACACTTTTACGGCCGATACCGATTTTAAGCCTGTCGCCCCCGATTATGCGACATTCAGCCGCCTCGAGGCACTGAGGCCATGCACGGTGATGCACAGCGAGCGCGACTTTGTCAATATCATGCACGATATCGGGCTCGACGGCGGCAAGGTGCTTGCGGTCAGCGGCCCCGACGGACGTGCCGCCATGGCATTCGCATCGATCGGAGAGTCGGTTACGGTAAAAGACCTGCTTGCCACCGACTGCAGGGCCGCCGAGGCCGTATTGGCCCTTGTACGTGCCGAGGTCGGCGAGAAACCGATAATCGTATGGGGCGAACCTGACCGCCGCGCCACACGTCTGCGCAGCCGCGGCATGGCGCGCATAGTCAATGTCGAAGCCGTGCTATCGACAATAGCGGCGGCGGATCATGATGTCGATCAGGTAATCAGAGTGACAGACCCTTACATACAGGCCAACAACGGCATCTATATCATGCGCAACGGCGAGTGTGACCGCACCGAGCATACCATGCGCCGTATAACTCTCGATGTGAATATAAATGTATTGACCCGTATCATATTTAGCTCGCCTCGTATCGCCGATGTATTCGGGCTGCCGGGTGCAAGGCCGATGCTGCCTATGATGCTTGATTAGAGACGGGCCTATCGGATTGGGACCGACCGCCTGTAAAATTTTCGTAATGCAGCTGAAGTTATTACGTATTTCAGAGATATTTTGTAGCCCGGAATGCATAACTTTGCAGCAGATAAATCGGAAAATCGCAATGCAACGGAAAGAAATAGAAGTGAGGGGTGCGCGCGTGCACAATCTGAAGAACGTGAATGTGAACGTGCCCTTAGGTAAAATAGTCGCTGTAGCCGGTGTGTCGGGCTCGGGCAAGTCATCGCTTGCACTCGGAACAGTGTATGCCGAGGGATCAAGGCGTTATCTTGAGTCGCTGTCGACCTACACGAGAAGGCGCATGACGTTCGCGTCAAAAGCCCGGGTTGACGAGCTGCTATACGTGCCGGCCTGCATCGCCCTGCATCAGCGTCCGGGGGTGCCGGGCATAAGAAGCACATTCGGCACGGGGACGGAACTACTTAACAGTCTGAGGCTAATGTATTCGCGTCTGGCCGAACACAAGTGTCCGACATGTGGCCGATATCACGAGCCTACACTTGACGTAGCGGCCGAGAATGAGCTGGTGTGCCCTGACTGCGGCACACATTTCTACGCGCCGGGAGCCGAGGATCTGTCGTTCAACAGCACAGGAGCTTGCCCGGAATGTGGCGGCGTGGGTACGGTGATGAATGTCGACCGCTCGAAACTCGTGCCCGACGAGAGCCTGACGCTCGAGCAGGGCGCAGTGGCTCCATGGAACAGTCTGATGTGGAGCCTGATGGTGGACGTGGCACGAGAGATGGGCGTGCGCACCGATGTGCCTTTCCGCGACCTGTCTGACGAGGAAAAGGAAATGGTGTATGATGGGCCGATGGAGAAACGCCACATATTCTATAAAGCCAAGAATTCACCGACCGCCGGCGAGCTCGACTTCACATATTACAGCGCAGTCAATTCGGTGAAAAACGCGCTCGCTAAGGTTACTGACGAGAAGGGCATGAAGCGCGTCGAGAAATTCCTGAAGCAAGAGGTGTGCCCGGCCTGCCACGGAACGCGTCTCTCAGAGAAAGCCCGTGCCCCGCGACTGAGGGGGATATCGCTTGACAAGGCCTGCGAGATGCCGCTGACCGACCTTGTGAAGTGGGTGGAAGGTGTGCCGGGCTCGCTGCCGGCCGACATGAGACCGATGGCCGAGAGCATATGCGAGTCATTTATGGTGACAGCGCGCAGACTCCTGGACCTGGGACTCGGCTATCTTACTCTCGACCGCGGAGCGGCGACACTGTCAAACGGCGAGCGCCAGCGCATGCAGCTCGCGAGAGTGGTGAGAAACCGTACCACAGGGGTAATGTATGTCCTCGACGAACCGTCAATCGGGCTGCATCCGGCCAACATCGAGGGCCTGAAGGGTGTGATGCATGACCTGCTCGACGACGGCAACTCGATACTGCTTGTCGACCATGACACGCAGATATTGCGCGATGCCGACTGGATAATCGAGATGGGCCCCGGCGCGGGATCGAAGGGAGGTACCGTGATAGCGCAGGGAATGGTGGAGGATGTGGCACATAACCCCGACAGCCGCATCGGACCGTTTCTCTCGGAAGGGAGCCATAAGAGAGTGAGACCGACTGTGGCTGATGCCGATATGTTTGCCAACGGCGCCATCAGCCTGTCGACACGACAGATACACACGGTGAGTCCGCTGACGGTGGAGATTCCGCGTGGACGGCTCACGGTGGTGACCGGAGTGTCAGGTTCCGGAAAGACTACTCTCATACTCGAAAGCCTTGTGCCGGCGCTCGAAGCTTTCACCGGAACGACACCGATGCCGGGGCATGTGGTGTCGGTATGCGCCGAAGGCATAAAGCATGTGAAACTCATCGACTCGACCCCGATAGGAGCAAACGTACGCTCGACGGTAGCGACATATGCCAATGTACACGACGATCTGCGCCGGCTCTTCGCACGCACTCAGGACGCCAGGGCACATGGTCTCAAGGCGGGAGACTTCTCATACAACACCGGCAGGCTGCGCTGCCCGGTATGTGACGGCACGGGCACTGTAAGTCTCGATGTGCAGTTTCTGCCCGATGTCGATATTCCGTGCCCCGAGTGCAACGGCAGCAGATACTCAAAAGAGGCATTCATGATCAACTACGACGGAAAGCATGGCAGCTTCTCGCTTCCCGAACTTATGGCAATGGACGTGGAGACTGCCCGTGAGAAACTCGCCGACCGCCCGACCATACATGACCGCCTGACACTCCTCAATGAGCTGGGACTTGGCTATCTTACTGTGGGAGAATCGACTCCGAGCCTGTCGGGAGGCGAGGCCCAGCGACTCAAGCTGGCATCGGAGATGGGACGCGAGCAGAGCGACTCGGTGTTTGTGTTCGACGAGCCTACCATCGGACTGCACCCGCTCGACATCGTGACGCTGCTCGACGTGTTCCAACGTCTTATCGACAATGGAGCGACCGTGATCGTGATCGAGCATGACCTTGATGTGATAGCCAACGCCGACTGGATAATCGACATGGGTCCGGGTGGCGGCGATCAAGGCGGAAAAATAGTCGCACTGGGCACTCCCGGGCAGATATCCGCCAACAAGGCAAGTATCACCGGCCGCTACCTGAAGGATGTATGAGCGATTGGGGAACCGGCTCTAAAATCAGGCGAACAATGTGCGGAAGGCGTCTTCGACGCGGGCAACCTCGACAATTGATATATTAAGCCGCGATGTGTCGACACCCTTGAGATTGTTGCGAGGGACGAGGATGCGACGCATGCCCAGTTTCTCGGCCTCGGCCACCCGCTGTTCGAGCCGGGCCACCGGGCGAATCTCGCCTGACAGCCCCACCTCACCGGCCATGCAGGTGTCGCGCGGAATAACCGTATCGAAGTTGCTTGACAATATGGCGCATATGACCGGCAGATCAAGCGCCGGATCGCTGACCTTGAGGCCGCCAGCAATATTCAGAAAGACGTCTTTGGCCGCAAGTTTGAAACCGACACGCTTCTCAAGCACGGCAAGAAGCATATTCATGCGCTTGGAGTCGAAGCCTGTGACAGACCTCTGTGGCGTACCATAAGCCGCGGTGCTCACCAGAGCCTGCACTTCGATAAGAAACGGACGGGCACCCTCGACCGTCACGCCTACAGCTACACCCGAGAGTTCCTCGTCAGTGTTGCTGAGCAACAACTCAGACGGATTCGTCACCTCGCGCAGACCTTTTTGCCCCATCTCATATATACCGAGCTCAGACGTACTGCCAAATCGGTTTTTTATCGCACGCAGTATGCGGAACATATACTGTCGGTCGCCCTCAAACTGCAGCACCGCATCGACTATATGCTCGAGCACTTTCGGACCCGCGAGCGAGCCTTCCTTGGTGATATGGCCGATGAGCAGCACCGGCACAGACGTCTCTTTGGCATATTTAAGCAGTTGGGCCGCACACTCGCGTACCTGGCTGACACTGCCTGCGGCCGAATCGAGAGAATCGCTTGCAATGGTCTGTATCGAGTCGATGACGACAATGCCTGGTTTGGTCTTCTCGATATGGCCGAAGATAGTCTCAAGCGATGTCTCGCACACTATAAAGAGATTGTCGCTGCCACGGCCGATGCGGTCGGCACGCATCTTGAGCTGGGTGGCACTTTCCTCGCCCGAGGCGTATAGGATTGTCTTTGACTTGATGGCAAGCAGATTCTGCAATACGAGAGTCGACTTGCCCACACCGGGCTCGCCGCCGATGAGCACCATCGCTCCGGGCACGAGTCCGCCCCCAAGCACCCGGTTGAGCTCGGCCGAAGGCAATTTGATGCGTGGTTCCTCGACGGCCGATATTTCGTTGAGCGGGCGCGCAACCGATTTACCACGCGCAGCGACGGGTGTGGGTGTGCGTGTCACCCCTACCGCCACACGCTCCTCAACCATTGTGTTCCAACCGCCACAGGCCGGGCATCGGCCCTCCCACTTGGGCGATTCGGCACCGCACTCATTGCAGAACCATGTCGTCTTGTATTTTGTCTTTGCCATTTATCAGAAGAGTTTTGATCGGAACTGTGCCAGGACCATTGCTGTGGCTGTAGCGACATTGAGCGACTCTGATGTCGGACGCCCGGGCGGATATGACGGTATGAGCAGACGACGGCTGACACATGCCGCCACCTCGGGCGACACACCGCGGCCCTCGTTGCCCATCACCACCACACCTGCCGGAGTCAATTGGGATGTATAGATATTGTCACCGTCGAGAAACGTACCATAAACCGGCATATCGATTTTTCCGAGCATAGCGGGCAGGTCGCCGTAAATCACCCTGACACGCGAGACAGCGCCCATAGTGGCCTGTATGGCTTTGGGATTGAAACAGTCGACCGTGTCAGACGATGCGAGTATCGTGTCTATACCCATCCAGTCGGCTGTGCGCATGATAGTGCCGAGATTGCCGGGGTCCTGCACCCGGTCGAGCGCCACCACCAGCTGTCCGTGCAAAGCTGTCGGATCGAAAACAGCCGGCTCGGGCAGACGGTAAACGGCGATTACATCAGGTGCGAGCATGAGAGTGGTCATGCGGCCGAGATCGGCTCGGCCAACAGCCTCGGCGACCGACGCCGATAACGGGTCAAGCGGATGAGAGTCGAGCCATGCCTGTGTCGCATAGAGATGCTGCAACTCAAAACGGCCGATCGTGTCGATGACACACTTCGATCCCTCGGCGACAAACATACCGCTGCGCCGACGCCCCTTGGCATCGGCAAGCGATGTGACGAGTTTTACTGTTGCGTTGGTAATCATCAGAATTCGTATCCGGCTTCGTTGACCATACGGCGGTCTTCGTCTACCGACGAACCTATGGTAGTGAGCAGATCGCCAACCAGACCACCGTTGATGCCCACACGCATGGCCTCGAGCTGCACGTCGCGTGACAGTCGCTTGCGGCCGCCGGCAAATCGTAGGGTCATGGTGGGATGGGCGAATCTGAATATAGCGATTGCATCGAGAATCTCGTCGTCGGTTATCGGTGCAGTGCCTTCGAGCGGAGTGCCGGGAATCGGCGAAAGAATATTGACAGGAATCGAATGAGGCTGCGCCCGGCGCAGAGTCAGGGCAAACTCGGCCCGCTGTCGCACGGTCTCGCCCATACCGATAATGCCGCCGGAACAAATCTCGAAACCGATCTCGCGCGCAATGGCAATAGTCGCAAGCTTGTCCTCAATCGTGTGTGTGGTGCAAAGCTTGCCGAAGTATGACGGAGCCGTCTCGAGATTACAGTGGTAACGACGTACGCCGCTATCCCACAGCTGTTGCAGCTCGTCGCGGCCGAGCAGGCCGAGTGAAGCGCAGGTGAATATGCCCACCTCGTCTTTGACCTCGCGCAACAGAGCTGTCATCTTGTCGAGAGCTTTGCCACGCACAGCCCGGCCACTGGCGACAAGCGAGAAACGTCGCACACCGCACTTGTGATTGAGGCGGGCCGCCTGCATACACTCGTCGTGGTCTATGATGTCGTAAGTGTCGCATCCTGTCGAGTAATGGGCCGACTGGGCACACCACTTGCAATTTTCAGAACAAAGACCCGAACGGGCATTTACTATCGAGCACGAATCAAACTGTCTCGGACAAAACCGTGCGGTAATCTCTGCCGCTGCATCGCGCAGGTCGTGCGACGGAGCATCGCAGAGCGCATAGATCTCGTCGGCCGACAGAGTACCGCCGGCGAGCACTTTATCTTTGAGCCGGGCTACATCACCGGCCGTCATTGCAGTAGAATGTGAAGTTTCCATATATATTTGTAGCGGCGACCGGTCATAGCCGATCGCCGCCCCTATGTCTTAAAGAGCGTGCTGACAAATCAGAAATCCATCTCGTCGTAGCCTTCGCCCAGCTCATCGGGGTCGTAGCTTTCTGAGCCGAGGAAATCCTCGTCAAGATCCTCGGGAATCGTGGCTTTGGCCTTGGCCGACAACTGGGCGTCAAAGTCGTCCATATCCATGGTCTGTGGAGGGGCCTGCCCCAGCGAGAGCGTACACACCGGGTCTTTGAGCGTTTTACCCGCAGTGAGTTCTTTCATCTCCATAAACATTGCCCGGTCGGTCATGTAATCAAAGACATAGAGCAGTTTCTGACCTTCGTCATCGATGAAATCCTCAAGTACGGCATCGTCCATCAGCCATGCTTCCTGGTCAGAATCGAGGTCCATGTCTTCGTATGTGATCTCTTTGCGTTTCTCCCAGTTGTCATCGCAGATAAAAAACGAGTCCATCATCGTTTTGTCATAACCGACAGAGTCGCAGATAGCATTCTTGAGGTCAAGAAATGTAGCCTGCGCGTCGATTTTTATCTCACGCTTGAAATTGTCAACACCGTCAGAGACGATTCTAAAGTTGAAAATCATATAGTTTGGAGCGGTTAATGTTTCTATGCTTACAGCCTCGGACATAGCCTCGGCGATTTTATACCGCGAAGATAATACTTATCACCTTAAAAATGCAAATAAAAAATGCCGCCCCTCAAAAGTTTTTTTATTCTTTTGGTATTTTTGACCAAAACTCACCCGGCTGTCATCTTTTTTGATTAATTTTGCATAAGTTTTAAACACGCATAGAATTCATCACCCAATTAAAGACCTACCAACTCATGTTAATGTCAATGACCGGTTTCGGCAAGGCTTCAGCCGAGGCTCAAGGTAAAAAGATCACGGTAGAGGTCAAATCACTCAACAGCAAACAGCTCGACCTCAACGCCCGCATGCCGTCGGTTTTCCGTCAGCAGGAAATCGATGTGCGCAATCTCGTGGCCCGGGAGCTCGAGCGCGGCAAGGTCGATCTGATCGTCACCGTAGAGAGTGTCGCCGGAGCCACCATACAGAGCCACGTCAATGTCGAGGTGCTTGCTGCCTACCGCGACCAGATACGCGAGGCGGCCAACCGGCTGGGCATCGCTGAACCGGCCGACTGGTTCCCGGTGCTGATGCGCATGCCCGATGTCATGGTGTCAGACCAGGCCGACGAAGTGTCGCCCGAGATGGCCGAGGCTCTTATCAAGGCTGTAGGGATGGCTCTTGACGGACTCAAGGCCCATCGTCGCGCCGAGGGAATGCGTCTCGAGGAGTTTTTTGCCACACGCATCGAAGGTATACGCACATTGCTGTCTGAAATCGAGCCTTACGAGGCCGAGCGCGTGCCACGCATACGCGCACGCATAGAAGATGCCTTGGGCAAGATTCCCGTGGCCGAATACGACAAAGGCCGGCTCGAGCAAGAGATGATTTTCTATATCGAGAAACTTGATGTGAACGAGGAAAAACAGCGCCTCGCCCAGCATCTGGCCTACTTCCTCGAGACAATGGACGGCAATGTGGGACAAGGCAAGAAGCTCGGGTTCATCGCTCAGGAAATGGGTCGCGAAATCAACACTCTCGGTTCAAAAAGCAACCATGCCGAGATGCAGTGCATCGTGGTCAGGATGAAAGACATGCTCGAACAGATAAAAGAGCAGGTACTCAACGTGATGTGATATGACCGGGGGCGTACGCAAACCATGCATCTGCATAGCGACGAGCACAAGGGCCGACTGGGGGTTGTTGCGTCCTGTGGCCGAATCACTGCGCGACTCGGGATTGGTTGATCTGCGCATATTGGCCACCAACATGCACCTGCTCGAGCGCTATGGCATGACTGTCGATGAAATCACGTCGGCGGGGTTTGATGTCGACGCACGCGTACCTATCGATGAGGCCGGCGACAGCGAGACCGCGCGTGCACGTGCGATGGCCCAATGCCTCGCAGGCACAGCCGACGCGCTGGCTGACATGCGGCCCGACACCATAATCATACTCGGCGACCGCTACGAGATGCTTGCCGTAGCCTCTGCGGCAGCAGTGATGCGGGTGCCGATCATACACATTGCCGGCGGAGAGATATCAGAGGGGGCCGTCGACGACTCGATGCGCCACGCCATCACCAAACTGTCGGCCTTGCATCTTACAGCCACCGAACCCTATCGTCGCCGAGTGATAGCAATGGGCGAGCAACCCGAACGCGTTATCAACACCGGTGCCATAGGCGTATGGAACGTTGTCAACCGTCCAATGATGTCGCGCGACGAGCTCACCGACAATCTTGGTATAGCCAGAGGCAAAGACTTTGTGGTAGCCACCTTCCACCCGGCCACTCTCGACGACGCAGACCCTGCCGAGGGTTGCCGTGCCATGCTCGACGCCATCGACCGCCTGAGCGATATGCATGTCATACTCACCTACCCCAACAACGACGCCCGTTCGGCTGGCATAATCGACGAGATCGAGCGCTATGCCGCCTCACATTCCGACAGGGTCACACTGGTCAAATCGCTTGGCATGGCACGCTACCTGCCGGCGATAACCTATGCCCGCGCCGTCATCGGCAACTCGTCAAGCGGCATCGTCGAGGTGCCATCGGCCGGTACACCCACCGTCGACATAGGCATACGTCAGCGCGGACGCCTCGCCGGCAAATCAGTCATACACTGCGGCACGACTGCCGACGAGATCTACGATGCCATCATGCTTGCACTGTCTGACGACATGCAGGCTACCGCCGCACTGCGCGAAAACCCGTATTGCAAACCCGACACACTTGACATAATGACATGCGCGATTCTTGATTTCACAGCTTCGCTGCCGGTCGGACCCAAGAAATTTTACGACATACAGCAATGCTGACACCTATATATATTATCCCCGCGCGAGGGGGCAGCAAAGGCATACCCCACAAAAACATCAGACCGCTTGCCGGCAAACCGCTGATTGTCTATTCAATCGAGGCGGCGCGAGCTACGGGTGCGCCTGACAGCCACATATTGCTGTCGACCGATGACAAGGAAATCGCCCGGGTGGCACAAGAGGCCGGGCTACCGGTACCGTTCATGCGTCCGGACGAATTAGCTACCGACACCTCAGGCAGCCGCGAGGTGATACTGCATGCAATGGACGAGGCCGACCGCATGGGGCTTGCATACGACTGTGTAGTGCTGCTGCAGCCCACATCGCCGCTGCGCACAGCCGACGACATACGGGCGGCTCTCGGGCTCTACACGCCCGATATCGACATGGTGGTGAGTGTCGTGCCGGCGGCATCAAATCCTTATTACAACTGTTTCGAGACCGACCGCGCCACCGGTTATCTGCATATCAGCAAAGGCGACGGGCTGTACACCAGACGTCAGGATGCACCGGATGCATGGGAATACAACGGCGCTGTATATGTGATCAACCCCGAGTCGATCAGACGTATGCCTCTCGGCGCATTTCCGCGACGCGTGCCATCTCCCATGCCGCGCAACCGCAGCATAGATCTCGACACACCGCTCGACTGGACCATAGCAGAAGTGGTGATGGCCGAAAACCAATCGGGGCAGTAAACAGTTATTTTAATGTACTATGAAAGATAATCTCATCTCACAGACGGCAACTCTGCTCGATGCTCTCGGACGGCTCAACCGCCTGCCCGGCGGATCGATGACCCTGTTTGCCACAGACGACGACGGACGACTCACCGGTGCGATCACCGACGGCGACATACGCCGCGCACTGCTCGACGGCCGATCGTTGCAATCGCCTGTCAGCGACGCCATGCACCGGGCATTCAAGGCCATAAGGCCTGACGGTGACAGCGACGACGTGGCATTGTTGCGCGAATGCCGTGAGCGCGGTCTGCGGCTGGTGCCAAGGCTCGATGCCGACGGCCGTCCGATCGAGATTATTGACCTCAACATCACCCACACCCGTCTGCCGCTCAGCGCAATACTAATGGCCGGCGGCAAGGGCGAGCGTTTGCGTCCGCTCACGCTCAACTGTCCCAAACCACTGCTCAAGATCGACGGCAAAGCCATCATCGACTATAACGTCGAGGCACTCGCACGCTGTGGCATAAGCGACATCACAGTCACCACACGCTATCTGGCAGAGCAACTCGACGAACACTTTACACAGCCCGTCGGCGGTGTCGACGTACGTTGCGTACGCGAAGACTCACCTCTGGGCACGATAGGAGCTGTCACACTGGTCGACGTTCCCGCTCACGGCGACACCATAATAATGAATTCTGACCTGCTGACCACCATCTCGTTTGAGGAGATGTACCTGCGGCATGTCGATCGCCGGGCCGACATCACCATAGCTGTCGTGCCATATCAGGTCACCGTGCCCTATGCCATCCTCACGCTCGACGGGGACGATGTGACGGGTATCGAGGAAAAACCGTCATACTCGCACTATGCCAACGCCGGCATTTACATCTTCTCAAACCGCGTGCTGCGCACAATCGAGCCGGGTCGACGCACCGATGCGCCCGACGTTGTGGCCGACACCATCGCCACCGGCGGCCGCGTGGCGTATTACCCCATCAAGGGCACATGGATTGATGTGGGCTCGCCAACCGACTTCCGACAGGCGGCCGAGCTGATGCGGCACCATCGCAATTTCAGTAACAAATAATTGACAGACACACGACTAACATAAACGATTATGGCTGATTCCAACTTCATAGACTATGTCAAGATACTTTGCCGATCGGGCAAAGGAGGCGCCGGTTCGCGCCATTTCTACCGTGCCAAATACGTGCCTAAGGGTGGTCCTGACGGTGGCGACGGCGGCCGCGGCGGCCATATCATACTCAAAGGCAACGCACACATGTGGACCCTGCTGCCACTCAAATATCGGCGACACATCTTTGCCGGCAACGGCCAGAGTGGCTCGGGAGGACGCAGTTTTGGCAAAGACGGCGAGGACGTCGTGGTCGAGGTGCCTTGCGGCACAGTCGTGTTTGACGCCGAGACGGGCGAATTTCTCTGCGAGGTGACCTACGACGGACAAGAGGTCAAGCTGCTGCGCGGAGGCCGTGGCGGTCTTGGCAACTGGCACTTCAAATCGGCGACCAACCGCACGCCTCGCTACGCACAGCCCGGCGAGCCCGCCATCGAGAAGTCTATCATTCTCGAGCTCAAGGTGCTGGCCGATGTCGGTCTGGTCGGATTCCCCAACGCCGGCAAATCAACTCTGCTGTCGGCAGTGTCTGCGGCACGGCCCAAGATAGCCGATTACCCATTCACCACAATGGAACCACAGCTGGGCATCGTCAGCTATCGCGATAATCGTTCGTTTGTGATGGCCGACATTCCCGGTATCATCGAGGGAGCCAGCGAAGGCAAGGGACTGGGACTGAGATTTCTGCGACATATCGAGCGAAATGCCGTGCTGCTGTTCATGATACCGGCCGATGCCGACGATATAGCGGCCGAATACAAGATTCTGGTCAACGAACTGAAACAGTTCAATCCCCAGCTGCTCGACAAACACCGCATACTCGCAATATCAAAATCAGACATGCTCGACGACGAGCTTATCGAGGCCGTGCGCGAGACTCTGCCCGACGATATACCTTACGTATTTATATCGGCTGTCACCGGGCAGGGCATCACCGAACTCAAGGACGTGCTATGGCGTGCCATCACCGATGATGACAATCGGCTGGCGACACCTGATATCACACATCGCGCACTCGACCAGAGCCACCGCGTACGTGAAGAAGACGAATTCATATTCCAGTATCAACCGGGCGAACAAGACGAGGACGACGAAGGCGAAGACCTGCAGAATATCAGCGCCGATACCTGGGGAGACGACTACGACGTAGATGGCGATGACTATATGTGGGACGAAGACGTCGAGCCGGATGAGAACGAGCCACGTAAAGACGATAAATGACACTCGCAGAACTCAACAGCGATATCATCAGACGCCTTACCGCATCGCTCGGCGACCGAGAAGGGAAAGCCACCGCCAGATTGGTGATGGAAGACACGTTGCAGGCCGACCCGACACGTATCTTTACTCGTGGCGAGTATGAACTCGAACCCGAGTCGGTCGATCGTGTGAACCGTATCGTCGGACGCATCATATCCGGCGAACCGCCGCAGTATGCCGTCGGACGGGCGCGCTTCATGGGCCTTGACCTGATCGTCACGCCTGCGACCCTAATTCCACGTCCCGAGACTGCAGCGCTCGTCGACATGATTACCGACGATTACAGCGGACGCACCGGCCTGTCGATACTCGACATAGGCACCGGCAGCGGCTGCATAGCTATCGCGCTGAGCCGGGCGCTGCCATTTGCCGACATCGAGGGTGTCGACATCAGCGACGACGCACTCGCCGTTGCCCGCCGGAATGCCCGGATGCTCAACGTCAACGTTAATTTCAGGCACCTCGACATACTGCACGCCGAACCGTCGGCCGAGCCGACGTACGACATAATCGTGAGCAATCCGCCATACATCGCCGACTCCGAAAAAGCCGACATGGACAAGCGGGTGACCGACTACGAACCCGCAAGAGCACTGTTTGTGCCCGACAACGATCCGCTCGAATTCTATCGTGCGATCGCCGACTTCGCCGCATCGGCTCTGAACGACGGCGGACGGCTATATTTCGAGATAAATCCCCGCTATGCATCAGACCTTATGACCATGCTATGCAAAAAAGGATACTCTGACGTAAGCGTGACACGCGACTATCTCGGGCATGAACGTTATGCCCGTGCGACATACAACCGCCAATGATCCAGCGCAAGACTGTCACACCACAGCAGGCACTCGTGCGCCTCGAGGAACAATGTGCCCGTGCCGAGCACAGCACCGGGGAACTGCGGCTGAAGATGCGTAGATGGGGCATCACGCCCTCTGATGCCGACAAGATCATCGACTCGCTCGTGAGCCGGCACTTTGTCGACGACAGCAGATTTGCAGCCGCATATGTCCGCGACAAAGTAGAATATGGCGGCTGGGGGCGCAGGAAAATCGCACTGGGACTGTATCAGAAAGGTGTTGCGCGTGACATTATCTCTGCAGCGCTCGACGAAATCGATTCAGACCGTTATATCGAGCGGCTGCGCGAAATCATCGACCGCAAACGACGCGCCACCGCCGAGGCCGATACATACGAAGGACGCACACGTATATATCGTCATGCCGCCTCGCGCGGATTCGAGCCCGATCTTATCGCAAAAGTGTTACGCGAAATCAAAAAGCCGGATTGAACATCCGGCGCCGTCTGACAATATCCGGTTGCAAGAGCCGGTTCGACAATATTTGTTGACGGCCCTGAATGTATATTCCGTGACGAATAATGCCATTGCTCTGCCGTTAACAAATATTATCGGACCGACGTCCCGTCTACTCCGGGATTTTTTAGTAACTTCGCGCTATTATGATCGAATCTGTAACAGGAAAGATAGCATCGCTCAATCCTGCGGCGGTAGTGATAGAGACTGCCGGCGGAGTGGGCTATCTGCTCAATATAACCTTGCCCACATACTCGCGGCTCGAAGGTGTGGGCGAGACCCGTCTGCTGGTACACGAATCAATACGCGACGACGCGTGGATTCTCTATGGCTTTCTCGACGATACCGAGCGCGAGATGTTCAGAGCGCTTGTCGGTGTGTCGGGCGTGGGTGCCGCATCGGCACGCATGATACTGTCGGCAATACCGGCCGTCGAGCTTGGAACCGTTATATCGTCTTCTGACACAAAAAGGCTGAAAGCCGTCAAAGGCATAGGCGCCAAAACAGCCGAACGCATAATTGTTGACCTGCGCGATAAAATAAAAGCGGGTGCAGATACGTTATTAACCCAGTCGCAGACTGTCAGTCCGGCCTTTGACGAGGCTCTCGAGGCTCTCGTGATCCTGGGCTTCCCGCGTCCGGCGAGCCGCAAGGCTCTCGAAAAGCTCTTCAATGCCGAGCCGACGATTTCGCTCGAATCGGCTATAAAGCGTGCCATGTCAATGATATAGCGCGTCATGAGCCGGGCATGTCGACAGCGCGGCTCTGATTTTGCTGATGGGAAAAGTAGATCAAGACAGATATCGCCGTTCTACGGTCAGTCGCTTGTCGGCGCTTGTGGCGCTGGCAGGCTTCATTGTCTTGCTCACACTAACAGCGACCGGACAGTACTACAATCCCACCATAACGCCTCCGCCCCCGGCCGCCTACCCTCCCCCACCGCCTCCGGCCAACCCCGCCGATACTGTCATGCTGCCTATGGGCGCCACACAGACAGTGCCGCAAAGCTACGACGACCTGATGGCCGACGAGCTGGCCTACGATCTGGCCACACCCTCGAACATACGCACCGAGGCCGAGTATGACCCGGCCACAGGATGTTATGTCGTGCGCACTCGAATGGGCGATTTTGACATAGCCACACCCTTCATGCTCAGCGAGGCACAGTACAACAACTGGCAGTTGCGGCGCTCGCTGCAGGAGTATTACCGCGAACAAAATCTGGCTCTTGTCGAGAACAAAGAGAAACAGCCTTTCAACATTCTCGACATGAACTTTGCCATCGGCCCGCTTGAGAAAATCTTCGGCCCGGGCGGCATCTCGCTGCGCACCCAGGGCTCGGTGCAGATCTCCATGGGCGTAAAGAGCAACTTCACCGACAATCCGTCGCTGTCGCTCAATGCCCGTCGCAAGACCTACTTTGATTTCGACCAGAAAATTCAGGCCACGATCAATGCAGGTGTGGGCGACCGTCTGAAATTCAACATGACATACAACACTGACGCGACCTTTGATTTCGACTCGAAAAACCTTAAACTCGCCTACGAAGGCAAGGAAGACGACATCGTCAAGAATATCGAGGCCGGTAATGTGTCTATGACCACCGGATCATCGCTCATACGAGGCAGTACGGCTCTGTTCGGCGTCAAGGCCAAGTTGCAGTTCGGAAAACTGACAGTCACCGGCCTGATATCACAGCAAAATTCAGAATCGCGCACCGTCAACACCAAGGGCGGCGCACAGACCACTGCATTCACGGTCAATGCCGACCAATATGATCAGAACCGCCATTACTTTCTGGCTCAATTCTTCCGTGACAACTACGACTCGTTCGCATCTCGTCTGCCTTATGTGGCATCGGGTGTGAATATCACGCGCATAGAGGTGTGGATCACCAACAAAAGCAACAAATACGAGCAGTCGCGCAATCTTGTCGCGTTCCAGGACCTCGGCGAGAGCCAGATACTCGGCAGCGACTACTGGGTGCCCGATCCTGCGCTGCCCAACCCGGCCAACGCATCAAACAACCTGCCGGCTGTCATCAAGGAACAATACCCCGGGGCCCGCAATATCAATACTGTCACCCAGGCTCTGCAGCCACTGCAGCAATATGGGATAGTCGGCGGCACCGACTTTGAGAAAGTCGAGAGCGCGCGCCTGCTTTCGTCAAGCGAATACACGCTCAACCCGACACTCGGCTACATATCGATACGCAGCGCTCTCAACGCCGACGAAGTGCTGGCTGTGGCATTCGAGTACACATATCGCGGCCAGGTATATCAGGTCGGTGAATTCTCGTCAGACATCACCTCAACCGACCAGTCGCTATATGTCAAGATGCTCAAGAGCACCACGGCATCGACTTCAGAGCCAATGTGGCGGCTTATGATGAAAAACGTATATGCACTTGGAGGATACCAGATACAGAAAAGCAACTTCAAGCTCAACATCAAGTATCTGAGCGACACTACCGGTACCCAGATCAATTATCTGCCCGTGCCGGGGCTCAACAACAAGTCGCTGTTACAGGTAATGAATCTCGACCGCATCGACTCGAACCAGGAGTCAAATCCCGACGGATTCTTTGACTTTATCGACGGATACACCATCTTGCCGTCGCAAGGCAAGATCATATTCCCCGTAGCCGAGCCGTTTGGCGCCCACCTGCGCCGACAGATCAACAATGACGCGTTGGCCGACCAATATGTCTACGAAGAGCTTTATGACTCCACACTGACTGTGGCGCGACAGTTTGCCGACAAAAACAAATTCATAATCACCGGCGAGTATCAGGCATCGGCCGGATCACAGATCAGGCTCAATGCCATGAATGTGCCCCGTGGCTCGGTGGTAGTAACCGCCGGCGGCATGACACTCACCGAAAACTCAGACTATACTGTCGACTACGCGATGGGTATCGTCACCATCACCAATCAGTCGATCATCGATTCGGGCCAGAACATCAGCGTGACCCTCGAGAACCAGTCGCTCTTCTCGATGCAACGCAAGACACTGCTGGGTCTCGACCTGCAGTACCAGTTCAACAAAGACCTCAATGTCGGCGCCACATTGCTGCATTTCTCCGAAAAAGCGCTCACCGAGAAAGTCAACATCGGCGACGAGATAGTCAACAACTCGATGATCGGTTTCAATCTGAGCTGGAACAAAGACTTCATGTGGCTGACCAATCTGCTCAACCGCATCCCCACCGTCACTGCCACACAGCCGTCGCACATCAGCCTTACGGCCGAGTATGCCCGGCTGCTGCCGCATGCCCAGAAGGCCGGATCGACCAAAGGATCGACATATGTCGATGATTTCGAGTCGACACAGACCGGCATCGATCTGCGCTCGCCCTATGCATGGACACTCGCATCGACACCGTACGACAACGGCAAGGAGGCCCTGTTCCCCGAGGCCACGCTGAGCAACAATGTCGACTACGGCAAAAACCGAGCCCTGCTCAACTGGTACTTTATCGACCGTATGTTCACCTCACGCAACTCGTCGCTGGCACCGAGCTATATCAAGAGCGACCTCGACCAGCTGTCAAACCCTTATGTGCGCGAGGTGACGTCATACGAGATCTTCCCCGGCCGCGAGCTCACCTACGGAGAGTCGTCGACCATACAGACACTCAACCTGTCGTTCTATCCCACCGAGCGCGGACCCTATAACCTTGACGCCGAGAATATTGATGATCGTGGCAACCTGTTGTTCCCCGAAAAACGCTGGGGCGGCATCATGCGCAAGCTCGACAACACCAACTTCGAACAGAGCAATATAGAGTACGTGCAGTTCTGGTTGATGAACCCCTTCCTCGATCCCGACAACCCCAACTACGACGGCGGTGACCTCTATATCAACTTCGGTGAAATATCAGAAGACATCCTTAAAGACGGACTAAAAAGCTATGAGAACGGCATACCTGTCGACGGCAACGACCAATATCTGCAGGAGACTGTCTGGGGACGTGTGACATCACAGAATTCACTCACCTACTCGTTTGACAACGCCACCGGCGCTCGTCTGGCCCAGGACGTCGGTATCGACGGTCTTCCCAATACCGACGAATATGAGTTCCCGTCATATCAGCAGTACCTCGAGCGTCTCCGCCGTAAACTCGCGCCCGATGCGATCGAGAGCATGATGCGCGACCGTTTCTCACCGTTCAACGACCCCGCAGGCGACAACTACCACTTTTATCGCGGATATGACTACGACGAGGAACGTCTCGGTATCCTTGCCCGATACAAGCGGTACAACGGCGTCGAGGGCAACTCGCTTTCGCCCGAAGATACCGACGACCCGCTCTACCAGACGTCACGTGCCACACCTGATGTCGAGGACATCAACCAGGACAATACGCTCAACGAGTATGAGCGATACTTCCAATATAAGGTGTCGATACGTCCCGAAGACCTCGTAGTGGGCAAAAACTATATCACCGACAAACAGGTGTCGGTCGTACACACCCGCAATGATTCAAACCAGACCGTAGAATGGTATCAGTTCAAGATACCTCTGAGCGAATACGAGCGCGTGGTAGGCTCGATCAAGGATTTTTCTACCATACGCTTCGCCCGTATGTTCATGACCGGATTCAAACAGGTGACCCACCTGCGATTTGCCACCCTCGAACTCGTACGCGGCGAGTGGCGCCCCTACGACTTCAACCTCAACCAGCGCGGCGATGCGCCTGCCGAGGGCCAGCTCGACATCTCGGTCGTCAACATCGAGGAAAATGCGGGCCGCGAGCCTGTAAGCTATGTGTTGCCTCCCGGAGTGACGCGTATATCAGATCCCGGACAGAGCCAGATAGTGCAGCTCAACGAGCAGTCTATGTCGCTCAAGGTCACCGGCCTGCAGGCAGGAGACGCACGGGCGGTTTATCGCAACACCCAGCACGACCTGCGCAACTACAAACGCATGCAGATGTGGGTGCATGCCGAGAGTCTGATCGACGACGTAACCAACCTGCGTTCGGGCGACCTGAGCCTGTTTGTTCGTCTCGGCACCGATGTCAAAAACAACTATTATGAATATGAGATACCGCTGAGCCTCACACCTCACGACAAGTACAAGGACAATCCGACTGACCGGGCCATTGTGTGGCCGCTGTCAAACTATCTCGACTTCAACCTGCAGAGCCTTGTCGATCTCAAGTTGCAGCGTAATGCAGCCAAACGCGACGAGCAGGCCGGTGTGGGCTATGGCACCGTCTACTCGATGCGCGACCCCGACAACGAGCACAACACCATATCGGTGCTCGGCAATCCCTCGCTGAGCGACGTGCGCGTGATGATGATAGGTGTGCGCAATCACTCTGCCACCACCAAAGACGGCATCGTGTGGGTCAACGAGCTGCGCGTGACCGATTTCAACGAATCAGGCGGATGGGCCGCCAAAGCCAACGCGACCATCAATCTGTCAGATATCGCCACCGTAAATGTGGGCGCACATATCGAGACGGCCGGATTCGGCGGTGTAGACCAGAGTCTCAACGAACGACGACTCGACGACTTCCATCAGTACAACGTGGCCGTACAAGCCGACCTGGGACGATTCTTCCCGGCCGGAGCCAAGCTGCGTGCACCCATCTACTACTCTGTATCGAAAGAGACGACCTCGCCCAAATACAATCCTCTCGATCAGGACGTGCTGCTCAAAGACGCGCTCGACAACACATCGAGCAAAGCCGAGCGCGATTCGATCAACGATTACGCTGTCGACCGCCTTACTGTACAGAATTTCTCGCTATCAGGTCTAAAATTCGATGTGCAGAGCAAGACGCCAATGCCATGGGATCCGGCAAACTTCACGGTCAATTTCTCATTCAACAAACAGACACGCAACGATCCTACCACCGAATATGAGTACACCAACGACTATCGCGGCTCGCTGCAATACACCTATTCGCCCTTTATACGTGGTCTCAAACCGTTTGCATGGATCAAATCAAAGAACAAAAACCTCAAATTCCTGCGCGAATGGGAGCTGCAATGGCTGCCCAACAATATCTCTTTCCTGACCAATATGTCGCGTTACTACTTCGAGCAACAGACACGGTCTGAGACCGACCAGATGTTCCAGTTGCCCGTATCGGTAAGTAAAAACTTCCTGTGGGACCGCCAGCTGTCGCTGACATGGAATCTGACCAAGAGCCTGTCGATGTCGTTCAATTCAAACACATCGGCCCGCATCGAAGAGACAGTCGGCGCGGTAAACCGCAAGCTATTCCCCGACAAATACCGCGAGTGGAAAGACACCGTATGGCAGAGCATCCTCTCGATGGGAACGCCATGGAGCTACAATCAGAATTTCACGGCCCAGTACAAGGCTCCCTTCTCGCGCATTCCGGTCATCGACTTTCTGTCGGGCTCGGTGAGCTACAACGCCACCTATCGCTGGGAGCGCGGCGCCACGGTCGACGGCGTGCGACTGGGCAACACCATCGCCAACCAGGCTGCATGGAATGCCGACGGCCGCATCAACTTTGAGTCGTTCTACAACAAGATTCCCATTCTCAAAGAGGTTACCCAGCGTTTTGCCAACAAGCGGCCGAGCAACAAAGCTCCACGCAAACCCAAGCGGTTTGAGCGTACCTATCAGCTCAAGGAGGACACCACACTCACCATCAAGCACAATCTGCGCACCAAAAAGGTCAAGATTTCGGCTATGACCACCGACAGTGTGCCCTTCCCTGTCAAAACACGCATCATCGATCAGAATTCGATCGAAGTACTCACCAATGGCGACAAAAACATCATATTCACCATCGTCGAACAACTCAAGGACGAAAAGAGCACATGGCGCAACATAGGCGAATATGCATTGCGCGCCGTGCTGTCGCCACGCAATGTATCTGTGCGCTACCGCAACACCCGCACCATGTCGCTGCCGCTGTTCATACCCGATATCGGCAATATATTCGGTCAGACAAAGTCATACGGCCCAATGGCGCCCGGTCTGGGATTCGCGTTCGGTTTCGAAGGCGAGGGATACCTGCAGAAAGCTCTTGACCGCGGATGGCTGATGACCGACGACGGACAGACATCACCAGCCGTATGGTCGCGTACCAAAGAGCTGAATCTCGAGGCCAACTTCGAGATCGCCAAGGGTCTGAAAGTGCAACTGACCATGAACCGTACCGACAACCGCACATCGCAGGTGCAGTTTATGTATGCCGATCAACCGACCTCCTACTCAGGCTCATTCACCATGACCGGCTGCGCTATCGCCACCGCCCTGCGCGGCAGTTCGGCCGACAACGGTTATGCATCAGACGCGTTCAATACATTCCTTGACAATATCCACACAGTGCGCGGACGCATCGAGAGCGAGTATATCGGGCGCAACTATCCCACCGGCGGTTTCATGCAGGGCATGCCGCAGGCCGGCCAGCAATTCAATCCTGAGACCGGCACCGTCAGCGAGACAAGCAGCGATGTGCTGATACCCGCGTTTGTCGCCGCATACACCGGACGCAATCCGTCTAAACAGTGGCTGACGCCGTTCCCGTCGTTCTCGGCGGTGCTGCCCAACTGGCGTGTGACCTATGACGGACTGCTCAATCTGGGCAACATGCGCAACATCTTCAAGTCGTTCACCATCTCTCATGCCTACCAGTGCACCTACTCGGTCGGCTCATACAGTTCGTATCTCAACTGGGTATCTGTCGACGGCGACCGCCTCGGTTTCACACTTGACGAGGCTACGGGCAATCCCATTCCTTCATCTCCGTTCAATATCTCGTCGGTAGCCATAACCGAGCGTTTCGCACCGTTGATCGGTGTCAATTTCACGCTCAAAAACGAATTGCAGTTCAATGCCGAGTATCGCGACCAACGCACCCTCACGCTCAATTCAGCCGCCGGCCAGGTGGTCGAAGCCACCTCGCGCGGTCTCAAATTCGGCATGGGATACAAGATTGTCGGCTTCAACACCGTGCTCAAGATGCGTGGATCTCAGCAGGGCATCAGCAATGACCTCACACTCAACGCAGA
This sequence comes from Bacteroidales bacterium, assembly GCA_030524765.1. Lineage (GTDB taxonomy): Bacteria > Bacteroidota > Bacteroidia > Bacteroidales > Muribaculaceae > CAG-873. The sequence goes on from JAUNGA010000009.1 coordinate 37,144, forward strand.
GGTAGGTGTGCAAAACAACCAGGCATTGATACGCCGCATCGAGAGCAATTACACACAGCCCACATCGGGTACCAACACCTGGAATATCAATTTCACCGCAAGCTACATTCTCAGCAAGCGAGTGACACTGTCGGCCTACTTCGACCATCAGGTCAACAGCCCCATCGTGACCACCTCGTCCTACCCGACGACCAACACATCATATGGCCTGTCGATCAACATGTCGCTGGCCCGATAAGGCGGTTGTATCTCTCGATGGCCCACGGCTCTGATCACATTTGACTCACATAGAGTCGAGACAATACCATGCCATGTTTCGGCTTATGGCCGGTTCTTACGATATTTCTTTACGAGTTTATATGTACCGATGCCTGCATATACGACAGCGACTCCGACAAAGGAGACAACAAGTATAGCAATCCCGACGGCTCGGCCGGCGTCAGTGTGAGTGCCGAACCCGGAGGTACAGAATCGGGTAAATCCGTTATTGAACATGCTCATAGTTGTATATTTTTTATATTTATAAATTAAGAGATCGTTTAAAAATAAATGTGAACCTTCAATCTTGCGCGTTGCGTAAGTATTATATCATATATTGTATCGTAGGTTTATCATAATTACATCTCCTTGTTTATATGCGCTGAAAATTCACATTTATTCTTAAACAAGCTCAAGATCTAAAGATGCGTGTATGGTCGCCAAGACGATCGAGTTGGTTTTCACACGCAAAAATAGATTTTGTACACCGAAGAACCGTGTACAGTTATTCAAAAAACAATAGGCAAAACGTAAACAGCGATATACAATATGAATAAATCGATCATCAATGCGTAAACCGCACTGATTACAAAGCACTTATCGCATGCTACGGTAGGCAGTGGGTGAGACGCCCTTTATTTTTGAGAAAACCCGTATAAACGAATTCGGACTGTTGTATCCGCATTGCTCGGCTATAAGCTTGATCGTAAGATCAGTCGTTCTCAATAATTGACAGGCATAGTCGATGCGCAGCCCGTTGACATAATCATAGAATGTCGTACCGAGGTCGCGGTTGAAATACGAACTTACATAAGAACGATTCGAACCGACAGCTTTTGCGATATCCGATAATTTCAGATGTGGATCAAGGTATATTCTATTATCTCTGAAGAGCGCTGTGATGCGTTCGTTCAGGTCCGGAATGGTCCTGGCCTCGTCGGCCATTAATGATGACTCGGTTTCAGATAATTCGTCTATAACATTCTCGTGCTTATAGATATAATAATCTATAACCATCCAAAGCACCAGAGAAAAGAGCATATAGATGCATTCCATCCCGATATGTATCACAAGACAGTCGAGAATCCAGAGGGCAAGTATGATGTAGAATGTCATCAGAATCAGCCTCAGCCAGTTGAGATTGATGTTTTCGGTATATGAGAAACGTTCTTTTAATTGTCTATGATATTTGGGAATGGCTATCGCAGTCCATACAAGATAATATGTGCCGTAAACTGCCGCATAAGCCACCAGAATGTAATAGAACCACAACGAATGTGTGACGGCCATCAACACCGGCAACAGGACGAACGGCGCCTCGTGTATCAGCATAAGCCTGACGGTGACCATGCCCGGCCTGACCAACTCCATCAGGATGAAAGCATACATGGGCACAGCCAGCATGTCTATGGCCGTCATCATAGACCATGAGAAGAAATCGTCAAGCCACCGCACATTTTCGATCACAACCACGTCTTTCAGATAACAGAGACATATAGTGAGCATAAGCATAGCCACAAGGCGCGACAGCCGGTCTTTTTTGCGCCAGAACAGCCAGGCCGTGAAGCCATAAAACATGGTACATGCTCCAAAAATAAACGAGACTATGGTACTGCTCAAGGTAGTGTATTTATTTTTTACAAAGATACGTATATACTCAAGATCTCAGAAACAGGCCGACCGACATCGCGAATACGGCAGAGAGCCGCGTGTTGGATCAATAAAACGTCAATCACCTCGAATCTGAATCTGTCTCTTTATTTCTGAGAAATTCGAGGGCGGTCTCGAGGATGGTATCAATGCCTTTAAGCGCCATCTCGGGATCGAGGTCGACGCGGATGTCGGGGTCGACGCCAAATTCAGTCAGACGCATCTCGGCATCGTAGACCGGTGATGCAGAAAATCGATATGACCATCCGCAAGGCATCTCTGAGCTGAACGGCATGCCGCTGCCGCCGCCGGTACGGTCGCCGATAAGGGTGACCTGCGGCAACGAACTCATCACCGACGCAAAATTGTTGGCGGCACTGAACGTGCTGCGGTTGGTCAGTACTACCACCGGTTTATCCCAGCGAAAGCGACCGTCGGCGACAGGATCGAAATAATAGGCATAAGGTTCTGAGAATTCGTTGTGACCCGGTCCGCTCTTGTGGGTAATGTAGCCTGCGAGAATACGCCGGTCGATGAAACGGCTGACAATGGTCTCGACATATGATATCGAACCGCCACCGTTGTCGCGTATGTCAAACACCATGCCATGACAGTCGCGCAGCAGCATGAGCATCCAGTCGAGAGTAGCGTCGCCCGGTGTAGATGCAAAGGTCGAATAGCGTACATAAGCGATGCTGTCGGGCAAGATGGCATATGTGAATCCGCCACGGGTGAATCCGCCGAAATGCAGATAATATTCATCGACGAGGCGTTCGTTGTAGTTCTGCGGATAGTCGCTCCACCATTTTTTATAATATGATGTCGCAAACGGCGAGGTGATATTGACGTGACCGTCGCGCAACTCGTCGAGCATATCAGAGCAGATATTGAAGAGTGCGACCGGGTCGGTCTGATCGGAGACCTGTGGCCGATATACACTGTAAACCGAATCCCAGTCGATGCCTTTCTCGTCAAGGAAGCAGTAATGGCGGTCAATACCCGTCCATAACGCGTCGAAGTTGCCTACCGGATCGTCGGGCCACTCCTCGACATGATGGCACGATGCGACGGCAAGCGTCATGATGATTGCGATGACTGAAAGCAGTTTATTCATATAGCGCGGATATTATGCGGGCGTCGGGCGTGCGTCGCGAACCTGCACGCAGACTGATCCACTCGGCAGTGACGCCGATCACAAAAGCATGGGTGATGTCGCGCGACACTATGCCGGCGGCTTTGGTCGATGTGATGTCGCAGCGGTAGCCGATACGCAGGGTGGTCGCGCCAAAATGCAGATCAGCCGCGAGCTGATTGTCAAGGCGGAAATAGCTGCCCGGCCAGGCGGCATGACACAGTCCCTTGTGGTTGCCGAGCCAGATCTCATAATAAAGCTCGTCGTAATCGGGCGAGAAAAAAGCACCGATAAGAGGCATAGACGGCCGGTAGAAAATTGTTACAGGCAGATGGCCCAGCGAGCCGTTCCATACAGCCATACCGGTGATGCCGGCGGTTATCGCCGCACGGGCAGAGACCGGATTATTGCCGTTGCGCATAAGGCTGACAGCGCCTATCGATGCAGCCACACCGCCACCACCGGCCAGGGTGAATCCGCAGCCCACACGATAGCGCCACATCATGGCCCAGCGTGGGCACAATGCGATGCTCCACATTGCCGCCGTACCGGCCTGATTGAGAGTGCGGGCAACACTGAGGCGGGCACCGAGCGCCATGACATTGCGGTCGGGATCATGACGCATGGCCTGCATGCGCTCGTAGTCGAATGCAGTCTGCCACCCGCTGTAATGCAAGGGTGTGAGATAGGTGTCGCACTGGTGAGCCGATCCTATCTCGAGGGAGTAAGACGACAATACGGGACGCACCACGGCTACCGTCGAGTCGCTGTCGACAGCAAATGCCGGCAAAGCGAACATCAGGAATGAAATAAGCAGCAGGTGCAATCTCATCAGTCAAAAAGTCTTTGCTGACCCGAGAACTCGTCGCGGATCTCGTCGTCGCTTTGTTCGGCCTGATCGTCGGCGGCATCGGCATCAACGGGATCTTCGGGCAGATCATCGGGTGCATCGGGTTGTGACATGGGTTTTGGATCGAGTTCCTCGACAGTGTCGATGGCATAAGTCGTGAGTCTCTTGCCTCGTGCCTTGAACGACTTGATGCCGATAAACTCGTCGGCATCGACCGTTAGCGGCTCTCGATAGTCGTCGGGAGCGGCAAAAGTCACACGGAAGACCGCACCGTAGGCATCGCTGAGCGCAATGAGGGTCGAGCGTCCGTTGTCGGTCAGATAACGTTGTTTACGCGCCGATGGCTCGAAATGGAAACGTTTGATATAGGGATAACCCTGGTCGGCATCGTTGAGAACGGCAGTCCATACCTTGGCAGCATCGAATTTCTCGATTCGCAGTATATTGTCATCGTAGTGGTTGGTGGCGGCGAAACCGGTGGTATAGAACTCGCCTGTACGGGTGATGACCAACACAAGATCATCGCCGGCGAATTCGCCCAGATACTCGCCACGGCCTTCGTAGTTGAGCCGCAGCACATCGGGGTCGAACCACACCTGCAGTCCGCCGAGGGTAGACAATCCGCGGCTTTTGAGCGAAAACCGCTGCACCTCGTTGCGTGTGACAATATTGCCCATGGCCGCACGGCCCTTGGGCTTTATCTCGGCGAAATCGACATCGAACTGCAGTTTTTTGAGTCCGCGCCTGGGTTTGAGCACCACTTTCACAACCTCAGCCTCTCCGTTGGGATTGGCCGAGAACCATACGATGCGCGAACCGGCCGGCGCCGGATCGCCCGGGATCAGATTGTACTCTTTGTCACGGGTAAGGCCGGTGATGGCACACCGTTTCATCATATAGGTGCCACCCTTGCCGAGCTGGTAGATTACGTTGTAGATCGTACGCGTATCATTGCGCTTGAACACATTGATATATAAAACACCTTTGTCGACAAACAGTTTGTCGGCGACCTTCACAATCTTGTATTTGCCATCTTTGTAGACAATGATTATGTCGTCAATATCACTGCAGTTGCAGACAAATTCGGTGTTGTCGTCGCGTTTAAGAGCCGTACCGATAAAGCCCTCGTCGCGGTTTATATATAATTTCTCGGTTGCCTCGGCGACAGTGGCGGCCTCGATGCTGTCGAAGCTGCGCACCTGGGTGCGACGCGGGTAGGCGTGCCCGTATTTGTCTTTGAGCCGGCGATACCAGTCGATGGTAAATCCGATAATATTGTCGAGATGCTCGAGAGTCTGTGCGATGCGACCTCTTAGATTGGCGATAGCCTGCTCGGCATCGTCGACATTGAAACGCAGGATGCGTTTCATGCGAATCTCGAGCAGACGCAGGATATCGTCGTCGGTTATCTCGCGTGTGAACGATGGCAGATACCGTTCGAGCCGCAGGCGTATGTGTGCGACGGCCGCCTCAACGTCTGCGGCCTCTTCGTATTCCTTATCCTTATATATACGGTCTTCGATAAATATCTTTTCCAATGAGGCAAAGAGCAGCTGTTCGCGCAGCTCGGACAGCTCGACCTCAAGGTCGGCCCGCAAGATCTGCACAGTGCGGTCGGCACTGTGACGCAGCACATCGCTCACGCCGAGGAATGCCGGCTTGTCGCCGTCGATCACACAACAGTTCGGCGATATGCTCACCTCGCAGTCGGTAAAAGCATACAGGGCATCGATGGCCTTGTCGCTCGATGTACCCGGCAACAGATGCACGAGTATGCGTGCCGTCTCAGCGGTGTTGTTGTCGACGCGGCGTATCTTGATCTTGCCCTTCTCGAATGCCTTAAGTATTGAGTCGATGACCGTGCCGACCGTACGGCCGAACGGTATCTCGGTGACGGCCAGCGTGCGGTTGTCGACCTTCTCGATCTTGGCGCGGACCTTGAGCACTCCACCGCGGCGTCCGTCGTTGTAACGGGCTACATCAATGAAGCCGCCCGTCACAAAATCGGGCAGCAACGTGAACTCACGCCCCTCGAGATAGGCGATTGACGCGTCGATCAATTCATTGAAATTGTGAGGCAGAATCTTTGACGACAGGCCCACTGCAATACCCTCGGCGCCCTGAGCGAGCAGCAACGGGAATTTTGACGGCAGAGTGACCGGCTCTTTTTTGCGGCCGTCATAGCTGAGAGTCCATTCGGTGACCTTGGGATTGTATAGCGTATCCAGGGCAAACTGCGACAGACGGGCCTCGATATAACGGCCGGCGGCAGCAGAGTCGCCGGTGAGGATATTGCCCCAGTTGCCCTGTGTCTCGACGAGCAGATCTTTCTGACCGAGCTGCACCAGTGCGTCGTAGATCGACGCATCGCCATGGGGGTGATACTGCATGGTGTTGCCGACAATGTTGGCGACCTTGTTGAAACGGCCGTCATCGAGGGTCTTCATCGAGTGCAGTATGCGTCGCTGCACCGGCTTCAGACCGTCATCGATATTCGGCACCGCACGCTCGAGAATCACATAAGATGCATAGTCGAGAAACCATGTCTGGAACATGCCGCGCAACTGATGCTTGACCACATCGCGAGGGTCACAGTATGGTTTTGCAGGCATGTTGTCTTGGTCGCGGGGAGTATCGTCGTCAGGATTGTCGTATGTAGGATCTTGGTCGGTCATCTGAGGGTATTTTTAAGGCATATCTGCAAAGATAAGCATTTTTTTACAAAAACAGAGGCGTACAAGTCAAAAAAACCGCCCTGCACAAGCGTGCAGGGCGGTCATTTAGTCTATCAGACTCCAGACTGATTACCAGCCGGGGTTCTGCTTGATAGCCGAATTGATCGAGATCTGATTAGAGGGGATGGGGAAGAAGTACTGGCGCTCGTTGAACTCGCGGCTCTGGCCGTAAGAACAGTCGAGGTATTCGCCGAGCACTGCCTCGGGAGCAGCGGGAGCCATGCTGATATTGGCGCCCTGTATGATCTTGGGATACTTGTGAGTGTCGAGGTGATCGAGCATATGCCAGCGCACGAGGTCCCAGTAGCGGATGTCGTCGTCCATCATGAGCTCGCAGCGACGGCAGCGACGGATCTCCCAGATAAGGCTTGACACGTTCACGTCGTTGGCGGGGTCATTGAGGCTGTTGAGATGAGCGATTGTACATTTGCTCAGATCGATCTTGGCACGTTTCCACAGCGGAGCCATGTAGTTGGTCAGGTCGGTGTCGGTGATTGTGCCGAGCTCGGCCTTGGCCTCGAGGATAGCGAGGTAGAGACGGGCGCCCCAGAAGAGGGGAGCACATGTCCACGAACGGTTGGCTGTTGTGGCGTCAGAGTTGGGCACAGTCCAGTTGTCATACTTGGCTACGCCATAACCTGTCATCGACCACATGGGAGCGGTGTTGGGACCGGCCCATGACATGCCGGGATAAAGCAGGTTGGGATAAGTGGTCATGGCCAGACGCTGGTCGCGCACGTCGAGCAGATTCTGGATCGAGATCGACTTGCCGTCGGCGGCGAGGACACCCTTGTCGGTGGCATTGCTCGAGAGCTCGCCAGTGAGCAGCAGGAAGCTGTCGAATGCGTCGCGGGTGATACCGGCGATGCCGTCAGATGCGCAGCTGTAATCGAGAGTCGAGTGCATGAGCACGCTTTCCTCATAAGCCTTCATGAAGATAACCTCAGAGTTGTTGGTCAGACCGTCATAACCGCCACCTGCCGTACGGAACGACTTATAAAGGCTGGTATAGTCGTCGCATACAGGATACGATTTGGCGATAGGCTCGGCAGCATTTACGACCTCGGTGAAGAATTTGGTCGCACGAGCGTTGTCTTTCTGATGATATTTGGCATATGAGCCCTCATACAGACAGATCTCGGCCTTGACGGCACGGGCCATGTCTTTTGAGAAAACGGTTTTGCCTGACTGTGCGCTGATGTGAGCGACAGCATAGTCAAGATCCTCGAGCACGAAGTCCATGACCTCGTTGCGGGGAGTACGGGCCATATAGAGCTCATCGTGCATAGCGGGGTCGAGCACCTCTTTAATCAGGGGCACGTCGCCATAGCGCTTTACGAGGGTAAAGTAGTTGCGTGCACGGTGCAGACGGGCCTGAGCTATAAAGTTCTCGGCCTCGGCACCTGTAATCGTACCGCCCTCGACACCTGCTATGATAAGGCAGGCGCGGCGGATTTCGGTATAGGGAGCGGTATAGTTTGTCGAAGTGGCCGGAACGCTGAGGTTAAGCCAGTTGGCAAACGATGTACGGCCGCACTGGTCGTCGGTAGTCCACTTGAAGTAGAAGTCACCCGAACCCGTGCCATTGCCATAGCCCAGAAAATCCTGATAGAAATAGTTCACCTGGTTCTGAACGTTCTCGGGGTTACTCCAGAACTCAGAGTTTACGGTCTGCTGCGACAACGGATAGCGGTTGTCGTTGAGAAAGTCCTCGCAACCGGTCAGAGACGCACCGACGAGAGCGACCGCAGTGATTATAAGTGATTTTTTCATTGATGTCTATGTTTAAGAGATTAGAAAGTAACCTGAACACCGAACGAGAACACGCGCTGCATAGGCACTGTGCGGCCGAATGTACCGTTGCCGCTGTCGGCACCCTGTACGCTTGAGCCAGCCGAAGTGGTCATCTCGGGATCGAGCTGATACTTGCCGGCGCCATTGTGCAGGAAGCATACATTGTCGGCCGAGAAGTAAACGCGGGCGCGCTGGATGAGGGCCTTCTTGGTGATGTACGAGGGCAGAGTGTAGCCGAAGGTGATGTTTTTGAGACGCAGATAAGCGAGGCTTGTCAGGTAGCGGCTCTGGGGATAGAAGTTGTACTGACCGCGGCCGATATTGCCGATGCGGCCGGTGTCGCCACCATTAGAGTACATGCGGGGATAGGTGTAATCCTGGTTGATGTCGGCGCTGATCACGCGGCCATCGGCATCAAAGGTAACCTTGTTGTAGCTGAGCTGGTTGGTGAATGTACCGTAAGCCGACTGAGCCATAGGAACGATTGTCGAACCGGTAGCCCACATGTCGCGCTTGCCGACACCCTGGAAGAAGAGGTCGAGATCGAAGCCTTTCCATGCGCCGCCCAGGTGGAACGAGTACTCGTAGCGGGGCAGAGCGTTACCGATCACCTTGAGGTCACCGTGGTTGCGCAGAGTGCCGATAGAGATGGGATTGCCATCCTCGTCTTTCATGTTGGGGTCACCGCTGTTGATGACACCGTCACCGTTGAGGTCGACAAACTTGACGTCGCCGGGGCCGTAAGAGAAGTCGCCCGACTCGAGAGCCGACTGATCGGCGATGCCTGGAGCATAGTTGTATTTGCCGGCGGCAGCATCCCATACGAAGTCGTCGGTAGTGAAGTAGCGGTCGGTCTCGAAGCCCCAGATGTCGCCATAATATGTGTCGGGGGTGAAGAGAGCCGCACTTACGCTCGATGCGTTGCGCGAGGGATCAAACGAGTAGATGATACCGGTGTCGTTGCGCCACTTGGTAATTTTGGTGCGAGAATCGCCGATATTGAATGTAGCATAGACATCGGCCTCGCCGAAGCTGTGATTCCAGTTGAGCGAGAGTTCCCAGCCACGTGTGCGCAGCTCGCCGCTGTTAGAGATCGGGGCACTGGTGCCGAGGACGCCGGGCAGATCGCCGCTGAGGCCCATCATGTCCTTGGTGTCGCGCTGGAACCAGTCGAAGCTCAGGTTGAGCGAGTTGTTGAGGAATCCGAGATCAAGACCTACGTCGGTGGTGACGATGCGCTCCCAGGTCAGTGAGCTTGATACGATGGTCGGCATCGAGAATTCGGTAATCTTCTGGTTACCGGTCAGCCAGTAAACACTGCCTGAAGAGACCTGACCGACGGTCGAGAGGAACATGTTGTTGCCGACTGCCTCGTTGCCGATATGGCCGTAAGAAGCGCGGAGTTTACCGTTGCTCCACCATGTCTGCAGAGGTTTGAAGTAGTTCTCTTCAGAGAAACGATAGCCGATAGAACCCGAGGGGAAGAATGCCCACTGGTCGTTGGCGGGGAAGCGGCTCGAACCGTCGTAGCGGCCGTTGAACTCCAACAGGTAAATACCGTTGTAGTCATAGTTGATACGGCCGAAGAAACCGGTGGTAGCACGGTGTGTGTGCGAGCCGTTGACCGAATATGTCGAGCTGTTGGTAAGATTGATGTTGGGCAGGCTGTAGTCGACGAGGCCGTTGCGCTGTGCATAGAAGTAGCGGTAGGTCTCCTGCTCTGCAGTCCAGCCGAGCATCACCTTGAGGTTGTGTGCCTGAGCGAATGTCTTGGCATATGTACCGAAGACGTTGGCTGTCCACATGGCATCGCGCGAATTGCTCTGAGCGGCATATGTGGCGCTCTGTGCGTAGTTGGTCCATGTGGCGGGGCTTGCCTTACCTGATGTCCACTGCGAATACATGGTGAAGGGGACGCGGGCATCGTCGCTGTTCATGTCGCGCAGATTGTAGGTAAAGTCGGCCTGAAGAGTGAGACCGGGCATCAGATCGGCGATCATGTAGGCCTGCATACGGGTCTGGGCTGTAGAAGTCTTGCCATTGTAGCCGTTGAGGCGGTAGGTGATCTCATTGCGGAAGCCCATAGGCTCGCCCTCATCATTGATGATATAGCCATAATTCTCAAACTGTGCAGGGAAACGCCATACATACTGATAAGCGGCACGACCCGATGCGTGGGGCGCGGTATAATCGCGCTGCGAGAAGTTGAAGCGGGCACCGGCCTTGAGGAATTTGAATATCTGGGTCTCGACCGATGCGTTGGCCATATAGCGGCGCATCTTGTCGGGGTTGTAGCGCCAGAGGCCCTCGCGATCGTCATAGCCGAACGATACGCGATAGTTGGTCTTGCCGCTGCGGCCCTCGAGGCTCACGTTGTGCTTCTGAGAGAATGCGGGCGAGAACAGGGTCTTGCGTACATCCCAGTCGGCATAAGAGAGCCACTCGTTTGATTTGAAGGGTGCGCTGTAGTCCCAGCCGGCGAGACCGGCAGGCATCGTGCGGTTGTCGGGATTGGGGCAGTAGTAGTCACCTACATTATCCCAGCTCTGGAAAGGATGCAGCTCGACGAGCGAGGTGTACTGTTTGCCGCCATGCTGCTGCTGCCATGCCTGAGCGAAGGGCAGAAGCTCAGAGTAATACATACCGAAGATCTCCTCATCGCGTCCGGGACGGCTGTCGTCCATGGCAACGAGCAGGTTGTTTACAGTAGTATTGTACTCGGGGAGCACTGTTGCGGTGCCCCAGCCGAAGTTGTTGTTATAGCTGATCGACACACGGTCTTCGGTGTTGGCCTGCTTGGTGGTGATAAGGATCACACCGAAGGCTGCACGGCTACCGTAGATCGCCGACGACGATGCATCCTTGAGCACAGAGATAGCCTCGATATCGTCGGGGTTGAGGAACGACATGTCGTCGACAGGCACACCGTCGACAACAATAAGAGGTGCAGAGGTGTGGCTGTTTGACAGCGTACCTGTACCACGTATATTAATTGTGGGGTTGGCCGAGATATCACCGTTGGCCGAGGTGATAGTCAGGCCGGGCACGGCGCCCTGCAGGGCCTTGGCCACGTCGGTGACGGGACGGCTGTCCATAGCGCGAGCCACATCTACTGTGGCAACAGCGCCGGTCAGGTTGGCTTTTTTCTGCGAGCCGTAGCCGATAGCAACAA
>JAUNGA010000085.1 GCA_030524765.1 Bacteroidales bacterium
CAGAAAACTTTCGTTTCCCGACCTACTCGATTTGTCCGGTATTTTGCGATTACATTTTCTTTGTCGTCGGCCTGACAGTGTCATGTCAAAATATACGTTGTTCTGATGCGATGTTCGGCCGGAATGAGGATAATCGTCAATATCCCATTTTAATTTGTGTCAATGGCATATTGTGTGCTTTCTTTGACGCGGGTGGGCGGATGTCGGATGAATAGGGCCGAATCTTCGGAATTTTAGTATCATCTTTTCGTCTTGTCGTTGGATAATGTGATGGGTGAAGGTGATATTTTATAGAAAAATTTATATTTTGATGTCACCTTTTGCGGATTGTCGGCATCTAAAGAATAAACTTTAATTATTTATTCGTTATGGAAATTATTGATGAACTTATTGGTCTAATCGTGCCTATCGCTATCTGCGTAGTGCTGCCTGTAATGATTGTGTGGCTGATCAGCCGCCGTCTTATCAATGCTGACAATAAACGCACCGAGGTGCTTATCGAGGCTATCAAGAGTAATGCGGGTATTGACGCCGATAAGCTTGCCGAGGCGTTTCATAAGCCACGCCTGTCGGATGTGGAGATACTCAACAGGCGTCTGCTCTATGGCTGTGTGTGGACTTTGCTGGGTGTGATGTCGGGTATCAGTGCGATAATCTTCGCCTGCACCGAGCCATGGTCGAATATACATAATCCTCTGATGCTCTTCTGCGGATTGTGTCTGGCGATAGGCATCGGCTTCCTGATCGTGTATTTTGTATCGCGCAGGATTGTGCTTGGCAACTCTGAGAAGAAGGATTGATGACGCGCGCACAGTTTACGTCATATGTCGAGACGACACAAAGACCGCTCAGGCGGTTTTTGGTCGCTCTCTGCTGCGGCGATGGTGCGTTGGCCGATGATATCGCGCAGGATACGTATGTCAAGGCGTATCTGGCGTCGGATACTTTCAGGGATGATGCGGCTTTTTTTACGTGGATACATAAGATTGCGTATAACACGTATCTGTCTTACAAGCGTTCGAACCGCCGGACTGAGAGCCTTGACGGCAGCGCTGAGACAACTGCGGTGGAGACGGCTGATGCCACATTCAGGTATCAGGCTCTGTACGAGGGCCTCGGGCGGCTGTCTGATAAGGAACGCAATGCAATATTGCTGCATTATCTTGAGGGATATGCCGTCAAGGAGATCGCCGATATGACAGATGCATCGCAAGATGCGGTGCGTCAGCAATTGTCGCGTGGCCGGGTGCATCTGAAGTGTTTATTAAACTCATCTTCGCTATGACTGAAAAAGACGAATTCTCGGATATTTTTAAGAATTTTGAGCCTAAAATCGACTCGGACTGCGATTTTATGTCGCGGCTGTCGCGCAGTTTAGATGCTGTAGAGATGGTCAAGGAGCGCAACCGCGAGTATGTGCGTGCGAGCCGCCGCATGGCGGCGATTGCGGCCGCGGCAGGTTTTGCGGCAGGTGTGGCGGTCATGTTGCTGCTGCCCTATTTCGCCGATGTGTTTGCGATTGTGCGTGACTGGATGAAATCGGCAGGCATGGGACCGATGGCCGATAATGCGATGACGCTGCTGCAGGCGCTGATAGTGATAGCGCCGACTCTGACGGTGGCTCTGACAGTGTACAGGACCTCGACGTTGGTCGCGAGGCATCAGTCGTTGTCGTTCTGACGGCGAGCCTCGTCAAATTTGGCCCGCATGGTAGGATTGCCGTGTGTGAGTTTTTTGATGGTGAAGTCGGTCTCGACTTTTTCGCCGGCTTTTACGAGTTTCTGTTCCGAGACCTCGAACGCATTTTTGACTTTCCGCAGGTTTTCGATCTGTTTCTCGAGGCTCTCGATGACTTTATCGATGCCGCTGACGGCCTCGTCGTGCTTGCGGGTGTGGGCGGCGACGAGCTTGCCGAATGCGTCGACAAACTGATCGCGGCGTTGCTCGAACTTTGTGACGTCGATCGATTGTTCGCGTGCAACGGCGAGTTCGGCACGCAGAGTCTCGATCTCATGCAGGTTTTTGCGGGCCGCCCGGCACAGCAGGGCAATGAGTGTCATGAACAGCTGAGGCCGGATGACGTACATCTTGGGATAGCGGTGCGACAGGTCGACGATGCCGTTGTCGTAGAGAGGATTGTCACGCTCGAGCATTGAGACGAGAACGGCATATTCGCAGCCTTTGTCGCGCCGGTCTTTATCGAGTTTGTCGAGAAAGTCTGTGTTTTTGTGTTTGGTGGCTGTCGTGTCGGCTTCGTTTTTCATCTCAAACATGATCGATATGTACTCGGTGCCGTCGGATGTGAAGTCGCGGAATATGAAATCGCCTTTTGTGCCGAGGCTCGCGTCATTGTCTTTGCCGAACTCGGCGTCGGGGAACATGCCCATCGAACGTGCCTGTTCGAACATTGTGTGGCAGTGGATCTCGAGAGTCTCGCCGATCATCTTGGTCGACATGCGTGCTTTGAGATCTTTGTAGTATTCGATGGTCTCGTCTTTTTGCCGCATCTCGAGCGCGTGTTGTTCGCTCATGGCTTTGACTCGATTTTTCAGTTCGGCGATTTCGGCGGCCGATTCCTGCTGCTGTGTGAGCAGAGCGAGCTGCCGCTCTGCGTTCTTTGTCTGGGTGATGTTGTCGAGGCGCTCGTTGAGCACCTTGATGCGAGCGTCGCGGTCGGTGACAGACTGCTGGGTGCGTGTGAGCCGCTCCTGCCAGGCTTTCTCGTCTTTGAGCCGCTCGGCGCGGGCCTCGGCCTGCATTTGTGCGCGCAGGGCCGCGATGCGCCGGTCGAGCTCTTCGTTGAAAGCGATGTTGCGCACCTGAGATGCTATGGATTCGAACATTTCGCGGTCGACGTGAAAAACGTGGCCGCATTGGGGACATTTTAGTTCTTTCATTGTCGGGATGTGATAGTGACCGGCCGCGGTGCCGCGCATGTCAGGCGTCGAGCAATGGCGCGATGCGCTTGAGCGCGTCGATGAAACGGTCGGCCTCATCGATTGTGTTGTAGGCGGCGAATGATGCGCGCACAGTGCCTTCGATGCCGAGCGACTGCATCAGAGGCTGGGCGCAGTGGTGGCCTGTGCGCACGGCAAAACCGAGTTTGTCGAGCAGCATGCCGGTGTCGTAATGGTGGGCGCGGTCGATGAGGAAAGATATTACGGCGCATTTTCCGGGAGCTGAGCCGAAGATGCGTATGCCGTCGATCTCGTCGATCATGCGTCGCGTGGTGTGCTCGAGCAGCTTGTGCTCGTGGGCCGCTATGGCGTCGATGCCGATGCTGTCGATCCACTCGACAGCGCGGGTGAATGCCGCCGCGCCGACATAGTCGGGAGTGCCGGCCTCGAATTTATATGGCAGCTCGGCCCAGGTGGTACCGTCGAAGCTGACGTGGCCTATCATCTCTCCACCGCCCTGATAGGGGGGCATGCGGTCGAGCAGCTCGCGGCGGCCGTAGAGGATGCCGACCCCGGTCGGACCGTACATCTTGTGCGACGAGAAGATGTAGAAATCACAGCCGATCGCCTGTACGTCGACCCGGATATGGGGAACGCCCTGCGCACCGTCGATGCATATGACGGCTCCGTGTTCGTGTGCTATGCGGCTCATCTGAGCAACGGGATTGACTGTGCCGAGCACATTGGATGCATGGCAGACCGATACGACACGGGTGCGGTCGGTAAAGAGCTCGCGGTAGGCGTCGAGGTCGAGGCTGCCGTCGGACAGGCATGGCACCACCTTGATGACGATACCCCGGCGCGATGCGAGCAACTGCCAGGGCACAATGTTTGAGTGGTGCTCCATGACTGTGAGTATCACCTCGTCGCCGGGCTCGAGCAGTTGTCCGTAGCTCGATGCGACGAGATTGAGGCCCTCGGTGGTGCCGCGGGTGAATATTACCTCGTCGGTCGAGGGCGCGTTGATAAACCTCCGGGCCGCCTCGCGGCCGAGTTCCATTGCGTCGGTGGCCTCCTGTGAGAGGCAGTGCACGCCGCGGTGTACATTGGCCTTGTGGGCGTAGTACATCTCGTCGATGCGGTCGACCACCGGGCGAGGAGTCTGTGATGTGGCTGCGTTGTCGAGATATACAAGGGGCTTGCCATAGACGGAGCGTCCGAGAATGGGGAAGTATGATCGTATGCTGTTGATGTCGTATATCATTTTCGCAAGGATTCGATTGAGCAGTTGTCGCAATGCGAGCCGCATCCGCGCAGGCGTTTGTCGACCAGGTGGCGCAGGCGGTCGCGCAGTGGCTCGAGTGTGATGGCGTCGAGCACGTCGGTCATAAACGCGTTGATAAGCATCATGCGGGCCTCGCTCTCGGGGATGCCTCGCGAGCGCATGTAGAACATCGCGTTCTCGTCGAGCTGTCCGGTAGCCGATCCGTGAGATGCCTTGACCTCGTCGCAGTAAATGACGAGCTGTGGCATCGCATGCATGCGGGCGTCGGGCGAGGCGAGCAGGTTGCGGTTGGTCTGTTGCGCCTCGGTGAACTGAGCGCGTCCGTCGACGCGAACCATACCCTCGAACGATCCCTGGGCTGAATCAAAGAGTGCGTATTTGAATAGCTGGTCGCTCTTGCAACGTGGATATATGTGGTCGATAAATGTGGCATTGTCGATAATCTGGGCTCCGCCGCCGATGACCATACCCCCCAGGCGTGTCGAGCAGTGCTCGCCGTGATGCCGCGGATAAAACTCGTTGCGCGTCATGCTTCCGTTTAGAAATATCGAGCATACGTTGAGCGAGCTGCCCTCGGCCTGAGCGGCAGCGAATACCGATGCACGACGTGTGCGAGCGGTAGATTCCTCGAGGTCGTAGAAGTCGAGCGAGGCGCCTTCGCCGACAGTAGCCTCGATCACGCGGCACGACAGATAGTCGACATCGTGCACACGGGGATGGTCGCAGACGAGCACCGATGCTCTCGCGCCCTGTTCGATGACTATGCGGGTGCGACGTGCGGCCATTAGAGGCTGGGATGTGTTGAATAGCGAGAGTATCTGGATGGGGCGGTCGAGCGTTATGCCGGCACGTACGCGGATAAACACGCCGTCTTGCACGAACAGGGAATTGAGTGCGTCGATGGCATTGTCGTCGGGCGCTATGCGGTCGGCTACCAGATCGGGATAAATCTCGGCCGCACGGGCGAGCGACATTACCTCGACACCGTCGGGGAGGCCTTTCTCAAGCCCTGGAGTGGCGACAAATGCATCGTTGACAAGCATGGCCGACAGGATGCCTACCGACGGTATGTCGCAACTGTAGGCGGTGCGGGCGTCGGCGGCGAATGGCACCCGTGCGATATTGATGCCATAGTCGGGGGCAAACATATCGTTGAGCGAAATTTTGGAATAACCCTCGTCGCCTCTGTCGGGCAGACGGCCTATGCGGCGCAGGGTGTCGAGCGCTGCCTGACGGCGCGAGTTGAGGGCGGCCGGTGCGTGGCTGTCGATGACGGCCCGCTGCGACTCAAACAGCTCGATGTATTGTGTTAGAGCGTTCATGGCCGTCTGTTATTGGTTGTCGACCTGCTCTTTGATCCAGTCATAGCCCTTATCCTCGAGTTCGAGGGCAAGTTCCGGACCGCCCGAGTGCACGATGCGTCCTTTGTAGAGGATATGCACAAAATCTGGTCTGATATAGTCGAGCAGACGCTGGTAGTGTGTGATCACGATTGTGGCGTTGCGGTCGGTCTTGAGTTTGTTGACACCCGATGCGACGATGCGCAGAGCGTCGATGTCGAGGCCCGAGTCGGTCTCGTCGAGAATCGACAGTCTCGGCTCGAGAATGGCCATCTGGAAAATCTCGTTGCGTTTTTTCTCGCCTCCCGAGAAACCTTCGTTTACAGATCTTGACGCGAGTTTGTTGTCAAGCTCGACTATGGCGCGTTTCTGACGCATGAGTTTGAGGAAGTCGCCTGCCGAGAGGGGCGTCTCGTTGAAGTATGAGCGCTTGGCGTTTATGGCAGCACGCATGAAGTTGACCATCGACACGCCCGGAATCTCGACAGGATACTGGAACGAGAGGAACAGCCCCTCGTGGCTGCGGTCTTCGGGTGAGAGCGCCAGCAGATCGAGGCCGTGGAAATCGGCCGCACCGCCCGTGACAGTGTACCTCGGATCGCCGGCGAGTACGCCGGAGAGGGTGCTTTTGCCCGATCCGTTGGGGCCCATGATGGCGTGAACCTCGCCGGGGCGTACGGTAAGGTTGATACCGCGCAGAATCTCCTTGCCGTCGATGCCGGCGTGCAAGTCTTTTACGTTGAGAAGTATTTCGTCCATTTGAGTTGGGTTTTCAGTGGTTTATATCAGCCGACACTGTTCTCGAGAGTGAGCTGCAGCAGTTTCTGCGCCTCGACTGCAAACTCGAGGGGCAGCTTGTTCATGACCTCTTTGGCATAGCCGTTTACGATCAGCCCGATGGCCTCTTCGGTGGGAATGCCGCGCTGGTTGCAGTAGAACAGCTGGTCTTCGCTGATCTTTGATGTCGTTGCCTCGTGCTCGACGATGGCGCTGTCATTCATCACGTCGATATACGGGAATGTGTGTGCGCCGCACGTGGGGCTGAGCAGCAGCGAGTCGCACTGCGTGTAGTTGCGCACGCCGTCGGCCTGTGGCAGTACCTTGACCAGTCCGCGGTAGGCGTTCTGGCTGTGTCCGGCCGATATGCCCTTGGAAACGATTGTCGAGCTGGAGTTGCGTCCGATGTGTATCATTTTGGTGCCGGTGTCGGCCTGCTGTCGGTTTTTGGTGACAGCCACAGAATAGAACTCGCCCACCGATCCCTCGCCTTTGAGGATGCACGACGGGTATTTCCATGTGATTGCCGAGCCGGTCTCGACCTGTGTCCACGACAGCTTGCTGTAGTCGCCGCGGCATAGGCCTCGTTTTGTGACGAAGTTGTACACACCGCCACGCCCCTCGGCATCGCCCGAATACCAGTTTTGCACGGTCGAATATTTCACCTCGGCACGGTCTTCGACCACAATCTCGACGATGGCAGCATGCAGCTGGTTCTCGTCGCGCTGGGGGGCTGTGCAACCTTCGAGATAGCTGACGTAGGCGTCGTCGTCGGCCACTATGAGAGTGCGTTCAAACTGGCCCGTGCCTGCGGCGTTGATTCGGAAATATGTAGACAGTTCCATAGGGCAGCGTACGCCTTTGGGAATGTAGACAAAGGATCCGTCGGAGAACACGGCCGAATTGAGCGCGGCAAAGAAATTGTCGCGGTAGCTGACCACCGAGCCAAGATATCTGCGCACCAGATCGGGGTAGTCTTTTACAGCCTCTGAAATAGAGCAGAATATGATGCCCAACCGGGCAAGCTTCTCGCGGTGGGTGGTCTTGACCGATACCGAGTCCATAACGGCGTCGACGGCCATCCCCGATAGTTGCTTTTGCTCTTCGAGGGGTATGCCGAGTCGATTGAATGTATCGATCAGCTGCGGGTCGACCTCGTCGAGACTTTTTGGACCTTCTTTTTTCTTGGGCTCGGCATAGTAGCTGATTGCCTGAAAGTCGATGTCGGGGATGTCGAGATGAGCCCAGCGGGGCATCTCGAGAGTCTGCCAGTAGCGGAAAGCCTCGAGCCGGAAGTCGAGCAGCCAGTCGGGCTCGCCCTTGCGTGCCGAGATGTGACGCACGACGTCCTCATTTAGACCCTTGGCGAGAATGTCGGTGTCTATGTCGCTGACAAAGCCGTATTTGTATTCGCCTGTGGTGGCGTCGTTGATGATGTCGCCGTCAGACGGCTCTATATTGGGTTTATCCATTGTCAGAAGATTCAGAGTTTGAGGTATTAACGTCTTTGGCGTGGGTAAAGTTGGTAATATCGCCGAGATAGCCGAGCACAGCGGGCGCGAAATCGATGGCGGCCGCCCGCCAGGGCTTTTCGGGATGACGCAGACCTTTCTCGTCGCCGGTTATCAGCAGCACGATGTTGAGTGCGAGGCTCAGCAGCAGCCCCCACTGGGCGACCTTGAATGCCGCGCCGCCGATGCGGTCGAGTATGCCGAGTCTGACGGCACGCACTGTCTGGCGCAGCATGCGGGCCACGAGCCATGTGATGCCGTATCCGATCAAAAACACGATAGCATATCCGGCCACGTAGTCGTAGGCCGATGCGTCGTCGCTGCCGGCAAAGAAGTCGCTGAGAGTCTGGCCGAACAAACGGCACAGGATGATGCCTATGATGACAGCCGCTATCTGGCCTACCTGAGAGAGCAGTCCGCGCGAGAAGCCGATTGCGCCGCCAACGGCGACAATTGCCAGAATGAGTATATCAAGTGCTACCATTAATCTACTTGAAAAATTAGTGACTTTACCTCGAGAATTTAGCTTACAAAGGTACACAATTTTGCTTGAAAAAGCATGGTATATATGTACAAAAAAAGACAGCCATGCGATGCATGACTGTCTGTGGATGTGGGCGCTGAGGGATTCGAACCCCCGACCCTCTGCTTGTAAGGCAGACGCTCTGAACCAGCTGAGCTAAGCGCCCGTGTTGGCGAGATTGGGATTAAGAGTGGGCGCTGAGGGATTCGAACCCCCGACCCTCTGCTTGTAAGGCAGACGCTCT
>JAUNGA010000086.1 GCA_030524765.1 Bacteroidales bacterium
TAAAATAACACATCCATCTGACATGACAACGCGATCTTAAATGAAAGAGCCGTGGCTTTTCAGCAACAAAAGAATGTAATAAATTGGGTCATGTCGAGAATTTTTGCTAAGTTTGCAACGCCGAAAGATAATAGCAATGAGTCAATCGAAGAGCCCGACACAGCCGCAGGAACGCTTTGCCGAATATCTCCGGAGCCACAACAAGCGCCGGACAGCAGAGCGGTATGCGATTCTCGAGCGTGCCATGCGCATGCAGGGTCACTTCTCGGTAGAAGAACTCTGCGGTGTGTTGCGCGACGATGAATATCGCGTCGCCACCACTACGGTCTACTCTACTCTCGAGCTGATTGTCGATTGTGGCATGCTGGTGCGCCACCGCTTCAACGACAAAGCCACTCTCTACGAGAAAGCCGGCGGCGTGCGCGGCGCATGCCATCATCATCTGATATGCACCGAGTGCGGCAAGATCAAGGAAGCTCGCGATCCCGAGCTCACGGCCATGATCGAGTCGAGAAGGTTCCAGGGATTCGACACAGCCTATTTCTCGCTCAATATCTACGGCGTGTGCAGTGCCTGCCGGCGCAAGGCCCGGCGACGCAAGCTCGCAAACACGAATTAATAACCAATCACATAATACTGTATAGAAAGATGAAAGTCGATGTTCTGTTAGGTCTCCAGTGGGGCGACGAAGGCAAAGGTAAAGTTGTAGACGTGCTCACACCGCGATACGACGTGGTGGCCCGTTTCCAGGGCGGCCCCAACGCAGGCCATACACTCGAGTTTGACGGCCGCAAGGTTGTGCTCCGCTCGATTCCGTCGGGCGTGTTTCAGGGCAATGTCAATCTGGTGGGCAACGGCGTGGTGCTCGATCCGGTACTCTTTGTCAAAGAGGCCAACGAACTGATCGATGCCGGCACCGACCTCCACTCGATACTCAAGATCTCTAAGAAAGCACACCTCATACTTCCCACACACCGTCTGCTCGACGCCGCCGGCGAGCGTGCGAAAGGCAAGGCCAAGATAGGCACCACAGGCAAGGGTATCGGCCCGACATATACCGACAAGACCTCGCGCAACGGCCTGCGCGTAGGCGATCTGCTCATGCCCGACTTCGAGGCCCGTTATGCCGCCGCCCGCGACCGTCACCTCGAGCGTCTCGCATCGCTCGACTCGACTCCCGATCCCGACACACTCGCCGGGCTCGAGCGCGAATGGATGGCCGCCGTAGACACCCTGCGCACATTCGATCTCATCGACAGCGAACACTATGTCAACGCCCTGCTGCGCGATGGCAAGAGCGTGCTTTGCGAGGGCGCACAGGGCACGATGCTCGACGTCGACTTCGGTTCATATCCATTCGTTACATCGTCAAACACCATCACCGCAGGCGCATGCACCGGCCTGGGCATTGCCCCCAACAAGATCGGCGACGTCTACGGCATATTCAAGGCCTACTGCACCCGCGTGGGCAGCGGTCCATTCCCCACCGAGCTCTTCGACGAGACCGGCGCCCTGATACGTGATCTCGGTCACGAGTACGGAGCCGTAACCGGCCGCGAGCGCCGCTGCGGATGGATCGACCTGGTGGCCCTGCGATATGCCATCATGATCAACGGCGTCACAAAGCTTATCATGATGAAGAGCGACGTGCTCGACGGCTTCGATACAATCAAGGCATGCACCGCCTACGAAATCGACGGCAAAGAGACACGCGACTTCCCCTACTCTATCGACGATGCCGATCGCGTGCGCCCCGTCTACCGCGAGCTGCCGGGCTGGAAGACCGACATGACAGCCATGACCTCGCCCGATCAGTTCCCCAAGGCGTTCAACGACTATGTCGCATTCCTTGAGAGCGAGCTGGGCGTGCCCGTTGCCATCGTATCGGTAGGCCCCGACCGCAAACAGACTATCGAGATAAACAAATGACGCCCGACTGACAACATACTAAATGGCAGATTTGCGGGTCAACCGCCGCAAATCTGCCATTATTATCTATAAGCTACCGCACACAACCCTAAAACCTGTTTATACCATGGCTAAAGTAAAACCGTTCCGCGGCGTGCGACCGCCCCGCGATTTAGTCACACAAGTGGCATCACGTCCCTACGACGTGCTCAACTCAGACGAAGCCCGCGCCGAAGCCGACGGAAATCCCCGTTCGCTCTACCACATCATCAAACCCGAGATCGACTTTACCGACGGCACCGACGAACACGACCCACGCGTCTATGACCGCGCCGTCGAGAATTTCAAGGCGTTCCAAGACAAAGGCTGGCTCGTGCAAGACGACAAGGAACATTATTATATATATGCCCAGACAATGGACGGCCGTACACAGTATGGCATCGTCGTCGCAGCCAACGTAGCCGACTATATGGAGGGACGTATCAAAAAGCACGAACTCACACGACGCGACAAAGAGGAAGACCGCATGAAACATGTGCGCGTGCAGAACGCCAACATCGAGCCTGTCTTCTTCGCGTTCCCCGACAACCGCGATCTCGAGCAGATCATACGCGACGTCACCGCCGGCAAACCCGAGTATGACTTCATCGCGCCCGATGGTTTCGGACACACATTCTGGGTGATTGACGACGACGCCACCATCGCGCGCATCACCGAAGATTTCGCAAAGATCCCCTACCTTTATATCGCCGACGGTCATCACCGCACAGCGGCCGCGGCACTCGTCGGCAACGAGAAAGCACGCCTCAACCCGAATCACCGTGGCGACGAGGAATACAACTACTTCCTGGCCGTGGCATTCCCTGCGTCGCATCTCAAGATCATCGACTACAACCGCCTCGTGCGCGATCTCAACGGCATGTCGCCTGCCGAGTTTCTGGCCCGTCTCGAGTATAAATTCATCGTCGAGGACAAAGGCACGATGCCCTACCGGCCCGCAGCGCTGCACAATTTCTCGCTCTACCTCGAAGGTCGTTGGTACTCGCTCACCGCACGCCCCGGCACCTACGACGACAATGATCCCATCGGAGTGCTCGACGTAACCATATCGTCAGACCATATCTTGCGCGACCTGCTCGGCATAACCGACCTACGCAGCGACAAACGCATCGACTTTGTAGGCGGCATACGCGGTCTTGAGGAGCTCAAACGCCGTGTCGACTCGGGCGAGATGGCAGCCGCTCTCGCCCTGTTTCCCGTGTCGATGAAACAGCTCATGGATATCGCCGACACAGGCAACATCATGCCGCCTAAGACCACCTGGTTCGAGCCGAAGCTCCGCTCAGGTCTGGTCATACACAAACTTGACTGATCCCCCCCTTCCCTCTAACGGCCGGCACCCCGCAAGTGCCGGCCGTTCAATAGTCCTCGCCGGCGTGGTGGCAGACTATTGATCTTAGGCATTCATGCAATCAGCTAATATCCCGCATTTTGCATATCATCCTCAAAAAGAACAATTATATGAACAACATTATCAAAACTATCCGCGATCTATCATTTTGCCAATTTCTATCAGCACTGGTGATAGCCCTCTCTGTCTCATCATGCACAAATTGCGCCACCCGCCAGAATGAGGAAAACGACAATGCGGCAGCTACCGACAGCGTCGCGACAGCCACCATAGACTCAAGTGCATATACACCCTTCGTTATCTACGGAGTAGATATGGATTGTGATGCTATAAAAAACGGCGACTTTATTTGGATGGGAGACCTCCCCACGACCGATCGGCCAGAATCATCATTTGACGGTTTCACTTTGCCTCTCACCAAGGCTGTAATCACAGGGCATAAAGATGTGGTAGGTAAACTGGCACCTGACGTGACCGCATATATAATTGACGGTAAGAGCGCGACAAAGGATGATTTTAACACTCTCGATGTTGAAAAGATCCAACGGATTAATATTGACGGACAAAAACTGGTCATCGAGACACGTTTCAGCACTGACGAACCGAACCCTGATGTCAAAATAGCTGTTGATGAAGAAGGCCGGCTATACCGTCGGTCAGCACAACAATAATTCATTGTCAGGACGGATGATCCCGGCGACAGACACATCGACTTTGTAGCCGGCATACGCGGTCTCGGGGAGATCAGAGGCCGTGTCGATGAGACAATCATAGATGTCGCCTACACAGGTAACATCATGTCTCCTAAGACCACCCGGTTCGAGCCAAATCTCCGCTCAGCTCCGGTCATACAACTTGACTGTTCAGTATTCCTCGCCAACGTGGCGGTAGATGGTATCGACGGCGAGCAGAGTGTCGGTCAGAATTTCATAGCGTATGGTTATGTGGCACGGCTCTCCGTCGGGTGCGCCGTCTGTTGCGTCATGGGCGATGTATTCGGTGCTTTCGACGGGCCATGACAATTCGAGGAAGCGGCGTCTGCCGCTGAAGATCTCGTCGGCGGTGGCGATGTTGAGCAGCCCGATACGTTCTTCCGATATTGTGCTGTTAGGCCCGATGACATCAATATGTTCAGGGATTCCGCGACGTTGTATGTCGGGAAGCCGGAGCATGGCGGCAAGCGTCGCGCTGTCCGGGCGGTCCGCCCCGGCATACCGGCTACCCACCTCCCGCAGCATGACCATCGTATCAGCCGCCGTAGCCGCCGGGCGGTCAGCGGACTGTACGTTGCCATTGCCACCGCATGCGCCCAGCATAAGCAGAAATATGATACCAAAAATCGTGCGCATACGCAAATTTAACTCATTATTATGAAATAATGGGCATAGCTTCATTATATCAACGAACCAGAATAATACGCCATTGTAAAAATCATGGCGAAAGGAATAAGTAAGAACAGAATACCGACTATCGGATAGAAACCGCGCTTGGAGTAGTGTCTCATCACGGTTTTTCCGCGTCGGCGGTACAACCGTTCAACCCTGCTGAATCCGGCAAGGACCACGACACCGCATACGATAACCTGCGCTATTATCGTGTCAGCCGAGAAAATCCGCAAAGACAGGAGCAACAACGGCACGATGATGAGTGCCATGATATATCCAAACACGATTATACAGCCGGCCATTCGGGTCTGGGCCGGAAGCAGGCGAAGCATAATCATCTCCCCCTGCCACCATAGATAATCCCATAGGTAGAACCGTTGATCGTGTTGTATGTCTTTCTCCATGCCGTCACAGCCACAATTTAAAAATACTGGATTTCTTTGAGATGCTGTGTCAGCCGGCACAGCAAATTTTTTCCAAATGCAAAAATAACACTTTCGCTACGTTCCCTCACCACTTTATGCCGAAAACATATGTATAAACTTTGAGAAGTACCGTTTTTGTACTAACTTTGTCATAGAAAATAATTATCTAACCCGATAATCACTGCCTTATGAATGAGTTCAGTGCATTGAAAGAAGCATTCGGCACCGGAACACTCATGCCCGGATGGGATGCCGGAAAGTTTCGGAAACTCCTTAATTCGGAAACTCCTTAAAAAGTACGGACATATCATAGCCCCCAAGGTTGTACATCTTTACCCGTTCCGTGATTGCCGCTACGGCGATAGCACATACCGAGTTCTCGCCATGCCGGTAAACGGCGAAAGCAAATACCCGGAAGAACGATGGAAAGCATTATAGATTGGTTAAATGACATATATGCCGAAATCGGAGCTTTTTTCACTGCGCTTCACGATGATCCCCAATCAAGATGTTGGGTTGTTGTAATACTTCTTGCTTTCTGGCTATTGGGAATCATCCTCAATTGGAAATGGACCTTTCAACCTACCGGATGGGATGAAAATTACTTTTACCATTTATTTGGCCCCGGAACGTTCAGATTTTGGCACGGAGTGGTTGCAGTCATAGGCTTATGCTGTGCCATATCACTGCTGATAGACTCCTACAAATAATCAATTCATCACAGCGGCGTCTGCAATCTTTCAATGTCTTGGCTACAATGCCGGTTTGCTTTATCGGCGAAAAATTCGTAATTTTGTGCCACTAAAAAATTTTTTTCAATGGAAACACCTAAAAAAGAGATAGTACTGAGCGGAATTCGTTCGACCGGAAACCTGCATCTTGGCAATTACTATGGCGCATTGCGCAAATTTGTAAGCATTCAGAATGATTATGACTGCAACTTCTTCATTGCCGACCTGCATGCGCTCACGACCAATCCCGATCCGACCCAGCTACATGCCAGCGTAAAAAGCGTGCTGGCCGAATATCTCGCCGCAGGCATCAACCCCGAGAAGGCAACTATATTCATACAAAGCGATATACCCGAAATACCGCAGATGTATCTGCTGCTCAATATGCATGTCGGCATCGGCGAGCTGATGCGTACAGCCTCATTCAAAGACAAGGCCCGCAAGGCTCTCGGCCTCAAGACTCCGGAAAACGATACCGACGAGAACTTCGAGCACGAGATCATCGGCGCCGAGACCAACAAACGCGTTAATGCCGGCCTGCTCACCTACCCCACCCTAATGGCCGTCGACATCCTCATACAGAAAGCCACCAAGGTACCCGTCGGCAAAGACCAGCTGCAGCATCTCGAGCTCACTCGCCGTTTTGCACGCCGTTTCAACTCGTTCTATGGTGTGGATCTCTTCCCCGAACCCACCGACTTTGATTTTGGTGGCGCACCGGTCAAAGTGCCCGGTCTCGACGGCTCGGGCAAAATGGGCAAGAGCGAGGGCAACTGTCTTTATCTCATCGATGATCCCAAAGTACTGCGCAAGAAGGTGATGCGCGCCACAACCGACGAAGGCCCCCAGGCCCCCAATTCACCCATGAGCGAACCGGTGGCCAATCTTTTCACCCTACTTGAGCTCACCTCCACACCCGACGTTGTCAAACACTTCCGCGATGCCTATGCCGATTGCTCGATCAGATACGGCGATCTCAAAAAACAGCTCGCCGAAGACATTGTGGCTGTGACCAACCCTATACGCGAACGCATCAACGACATTCTCGCCAACGAGGATTATCTGCGCCGCGTAGTGCGCGACGGTGCCGAAAGAGCCCGTGCCCGCGCTTCGGAGACACTGAGCGAGATGCGACAGATCATGGGCATACACAGTCTATGACAGCATCTTACCGCTAACCCGAGATCAAATAGCAAACTCACCTGCGCCTTGGCGCACGATTGCGGGCTCTGACGAGTCGAGCAGATCGACAACAGTCGATGGCACGACTCCGCCGGGGCCCGCGTCAATTATGAGAGCGGCCACATCGTCATAGTGCATGGCGATTGACTCGGGTTCAACAGCCTCGGCATCATCATCGATCACGACCGATGTCGACAGCACAGGGTTGCCCAGCGTCGCGGCCAACGCACGGGCGATCTCGCAATCAGGCACACGCACGCCCACACTCTTGCGCCCCTTGAATACTTTGGGCAATCGTGTTGACGCCGGCAAGATAAAGGTATATGGCCCCGGCAGATACTCCTTGAGCAATCTGAACGCCCGATTGTCGATACGTGCGTATTCCGACGCCTCTGATATATCAGAGCATATCACCGACAACAGCTGCTTGTCGGGGTTAATACCCTTGATACGGCACAGACGCTCGACAGCCCGGTTATTGAGCGCATCGCATCCCAAGGCATAGAGCGTGTCGGTAGGGTATATGATAATGTCGCCGTCGGCAAGCGCCCTCACGGCACGATCGATATTGCGGTCGTTGAGCTGAGTACCGCGAAAAGTCAGTGTCTCCATGGTCATTTGGCGTTAAAAATCTTGATCTCAATATTCTCGGCTGATGAATATCGCACGAGCAGACGACGCATCTCGTCAAAAAAACTCTCGCACTCGGCATCCGTACCGCCACCGTCATACATATTGACGGTCATCAGCAGATGCCGTGTATCAGCACTCAGCTTGGTGCGGTCGTTGTCAGACGTAGGTGTGCCGATACCACCTACGGCATCGCGTATCACCGGCATGCCGGCGATATTGAACTGACCGCGGTGGATGGCTTCATATGGCTCGCCGTCGCGGCCTATGCCCAGCGTCAACAGCCCACCCTCAATCTTGTCGGCATCAAAACCGCCGATCGAGTGCCCCGACTGTATCGACAGCAGGTTTATCAGGTCGATGACCGCCAGCGAGCGGTATAGTTCGAGCCCCTTGACGCAGCGACGGCACAAAGCCTCTGCCGACGGACGATAGCGGTTGGGTTCCTTGCCGGCGGCCTTATAGGCGGCTCGGGTAGCAGCGATTGCGGGCCGTTTGTTTACAGCTTCCATCGGCGTACCGGCCAACAGCGCCGCCGCACGGCTGATCTCGGCCCACAGAGCGTCTGTTGTCTCGCCATTGACAATGTCGGCCTCGACTACCGCCACGCGCAGTGCAGGCGCTGCAGCCGATATTTCGGGGGTAAATACAAAATCTTTCATACAATTACAAATTTACGGCATTTTGCCCAGGGCAACCGCATCAGAATCCATAGTTATTAAGAAGAGTTCTTAAATAATCT
>JAUNGA010000087.1 GCA_030524765.1 Bacteroidales bacterium
GGGAGTCGAACCCTAATCGTCGGAACCGGAATCCGATATTCTATCCATTGAACTACGGGCACATGCTTTTTGAGCACTTTGGTGATGCAAAAGTAATGCTTTTTTTGTAATTTTGCAAAAAATAGTTCTACGAAATATGAACGTCAGAATCGATCCGTCATGGCACACAGCCCTCGCCGAGCAATGGCAGGCGCCCTACTTTGCCGACCTTGTCAAGTTTGTACGCGAAGCCTATCAGCGCGGGGTGGTCTATCCGCCGGCCGGACGCATCTTTGCCGCTTTTGACGCTTGTCCGTTCGACAAGGTCAAGGTCGTGATTCTCGGTCAGGATCCCTATCATGAGCCAGGACAGGCCAACGGGTTATGCTTTTCGGTAGCCGACGGTGTGCGCATGCCGCCCTCGCTGATCAATATCTACAAGGAGCTCGGCGACGATCTGGGCATACCTATGCCTGCGACCGGCGATCTGAGCCGCTGGGCATCGCAGGGCGTGCTGCTGCTCAACTCGACACTGACGGTAGACGCCCATCGTGCGGGCTCGCACCAAGGACGCGGCTGGGAACAGTTCACCGATGCGGCTGTGGCCGCTCTGTCGGCCGGCCGCGACAATCTGGTATTCATGCTCTGGGGCAGTTATGCCATACGCAAGGGCGCGTCGATCGACCGATCGCGCCATCTGGTGCTGACCGCGCCACATCCCTCGCCGCTATCGGCCTATCGGGGATTTTTCGGTTGCAAACATTTCTCAAGGGCCAACGCTTATCTCGCCGCACACGGCCAAACACCCGTCGACTGGAGATGAGAGCGGCGATCGTCATCCTCACCCTGCTGTGCGCGCTGTCGGCACGTGCTCTGACCGACACGATGACCGGCTTGTTCAACGACCGTGTGCGCAGCGTGCAGACCCGCTATCAAGGCGACATATTTGCTGTGCCTATGGTTACGCTCGGCTCGGGTGAACGTCTGACAGTAGTGTTTGACCACCTGTCAGATGACCGCGAATATCTGCGCTACCGTGTGGTGCGCTGCGACGCAGACTGGCGACCGTCGACACTGGCCGAAAGCGAGTTTCTCGACGGATTCAACGAGTCGCCCATAGACAATTATGATTTCTCGCGCGCCACGACGGTGCATTATGTAAACTATTGGTTTGAGTTTCCCGACGACAACATACGCCCTACTCTGTCGGGCAATTATCTGATACAGGTATATCCCGAGAACGATCCCGACGACGTGTGGTTTCAGACCCGGGTGATGGTGAGCGAGCAGACCGCCGTCATATCGGCGCAGGCGAGCTCGCGCACCGACATCGACTACAATGATGCCCATCAGCAGCTGTCAATAGAGGTAGACACAGAGCGTGCACGGGTCGACGATCCGTTCAACGACCTGACTGTCGTGATACAGCAGAACGGACGCTATGACAACGAGGTGGCTCTGCGGCACCCGTTGCGTGCCACCGCACGGACGGCGGTCTACGAGCACATGAAGCCTCTGATATTTGAGGCCGGCAACGAGTATCGCCGCATGGAGATCTCAAACGTAAACTATCCGGGCATGCATGTAGAGCAGATCGAGTATGCCGCTCCATACTACCATTTCTCGCTCGAGACTGACGGTTCGCGTGCAGGCCGGAGCTATCTGTTTGACCGCACCCAGCACGGACGCTTTTATGTGCGCGAGTATAATTCAGACCGGTCGGATATCGAGGCCGACTATGCCGTGGTGCATTTCTCGCTCGACTATCCAGAGATAGACGGTGCCCAGATTTTTCTTGACGGCGACATGGTGCAGCGACGTTTCGATCCGGGCTCGATAATGACCTACAACCGAGCCACAGGACGTTACGAGAAGGTGCTTCTGCTCAAACAAGGAGCCTACAATTATCAATATCTCACCGTATTGCCCCGTAGCGACAAAGCTACCACATCAGTCATCGAGGGCAACAAGTATCAGACCGTCAACGAGTATCTGATAAAGGTCTATACCCGACGGCCCGGCGATCGCACCGACCGGCTTATCGGAGTGACATTTATTTCGACCGAACAATGACTACAACCGAAGAAGTTTTTATGCTACAGATACAGGATACAATCGTAAGCCTCGACCTGCTCGAGCGCTTTTTCTGCTGCGACATCGCCAAGTGCAAGGGCCAGTGCTGCATAGATGGCGACGCAGGCGCGCCCATCACCGAACAAGAACGCAAAAAACTCGAGCAAGTGCTGCCGGAGATCAAGGACAACCTGCTGCCTGCTGCCCGTCGGGTGATTGACGAGCAAGGCGTGGCGTATGTCGACGAAGAGGGCGACCTGGTCACCTCGATAGTCGACGGTGGCAATTGCGTGTTTACGTGTTATGACGAAAACGGTGTGTGCCTGTGCGCGGTAGAGAAAGCATGGCGTGAGGGACGCATCGATTTCATGAAACCCGAATCGTGTCATCTCTATCCGGTGAGACTGACCGAGTACCCGACATTCACGGCCGTCAACTATCACCGCTGGAAGATATGCAAGTGTGCCGAGGTGCTCGGACGCAGCAAGGGATTGCGCGTCTATGAGTTTCTGAAAGGGCCACTGGTGCGCAAGTTCGGCGAGGAGTGGTACAACGAACTCGATCTCACCGCACGAGAGTATCTGGCACAGCAGGGCGAGTGACCGCCTCGTCAAGGTAATTGCGCGCCTCAGGCCTTATGGTCAGGGGCGCTTTGCGTTTTGCAGTCCTGCGTCTTGATTTTTTGCGGCTGACGCTATCATCATGCTCTCTGACCGGCACAGTATCGGCCTGTGATATTTGCCGCGCTGACACAGGCGGCACGAC
Organism: Bacteroidales bacterium; assembly: GCA_030524765.1. Classification (GTDB taxonomy): domain Bacteria; phylum Bacteroidota; class Bacteroidia; order Bacteroidales; family Muribaculaceae; genus CAG-873. The sequence continues at coordinate 2,818 of JAUNGA010000087.1, forward strand.
AACCGCAACAGAGTCGCGACGGCACATGGTGCCCGCGACAATGAGCACGAGCAACATCACCACCCCCGACACCATGCCGGCAAGTTGCGGACCGGTCATCCTGCCTCCTGCCATCAGATAAAATTTGAGACAAGTATGGCGGCTATCATCAGCGGGGCGAGATAACGGATCACAAACAACACAAAGACTGTCATACGCGAACGCACCGTGCCACCGTTGGTAAGCTGATCGCGCAGCAAACCGCGCGGAGCAAACCATCCGACATATACACAGACGCCTATCGACACAAGCGGCAACAGCAGATTGGTCGCAAATTTGTCGAGGAAATCAAAGAGATTGAGGCCGAAGATGGTGAATCCGCTCATCGACCCGAAAGAAAGCGAGCACAGAGTGCTGAACACAAACAGCGGTGTGAGCGCCAGCAGACATGCTTTCAAACGCGTCATGCCGAAGCGGTCCTGCAGAAATGCGATGGTCACCTCAGAGAGCGAGACCGTGGATGTGAGCGCCGCGACAAGCAGCAACACAAAGAATAAAGTCGACCACAGCCTTGTAGCCGGCATAAAGGCAAATACCTCGGGCAAGGTCTGGAATACGAGTGTGGCTCCGCGCAACGAATGTCCGTCAAGGCCGAAATTCGACACAGCCGGGAAAATGACACATCCGACCAGCAGCGCCACAAGCAGACTGAGCAACGACACAATCATCGATGTGCGCGTCAGGCGCGTGTGCGACGGATAATATGATGCATATGTGATCAGAATGCCCATGCCGAGACTGAGTGAGAAAAACGTCTGACCCAGTGCATTGATTACGGTCGATGCAGTTATTTTCGAGAAATCGGGCGACAGGAACCACCGCAGGCCCTCGCCTGCGCCGGGCAATGACAATGCCACGCAGCACAATGCCACGAGAACGACAAAAAGCACCGGCATGAGCACATTAGATAGCCGCTCGATACCCTTCTGCACGCCACCGAGCAACACACCGATATTAAGCAGAATCACCAGATAAGTGAATATCAGCGGAGGCCAGTCGGCCGAGATGTAGCTGTCCATGCGCCGGGCAAAGATGTTGTCGGCTCCCTCGACATCTGACGTGGTCATATGGCCGACCGATTCATACAGGCCGCCGGTAACCGAATGCCACAGATACTCGAGCGTCCAGCCCTCGACCACCATATAGAAACATGTGATAAGATAGGATGCGAGTATTCCGACCGCACCGACCACCCACCACGCTGTGCGGGGCGACAGTTTGCGGAAGACGCCCACGGCATCGCTCTTGCCGCCACGGCCGAGCGAAAACTCGGCGAGCATGACCGGCACACCGAGTATGAACACACAAGCGACATAGAGCAGCAGAAATGCCGCGCCGCCATTAGCCTGAGTCTCGGCCGGGAAGCGCCACACGTTGCCCAGACCGACGGCCGAACCGACCGTCGCGGCGATCAGGCCTATCTTTGATCCAAACTGTTTCTTTGACATACTCATCTGATAATCTTAATCTGATAATCCGGTTTTCAATAATGATCGCCAAGCCGTCAATCAGACGAGCTCGCAGATAAGGGTGGCCGAAGTGGCATCTGTGACCCTTACGCGGACAGTCTGCCCCAGCGAGATGCCGCCACGAGGCAGCACACATGCCTTATTACCCTCGGTGCGGCCGACGAGCTGATCGTTGCTGCGCTTCGAGAATCCCTCGACCAGCACATCAAACTCGCGTCCGATATCACGGCGGTTGGATGCAGCCGACAGCTCGTTCTGCAATGCAATCATACGGTTGAGACGCTCGATCTTGACCTCTTCGGGCACATTATCGGGCATAGAGCGTGATGCAAGCGTGCCGGGACGCTCGCTGTACTTGAACATGAACGCACCGTCAAAACCGACCTCGCGCATCAACGAGAGGGTCTGCTCGAAATCTTCCTCGGTCTCGCCCGAGAAGCCGGTGAACATATCTGTCGTGATCGTACAGTCGGGTATTGCACGACGTATCGCCGCCACGCGGCCGAGATACCACTCGCGTGTGTATTTGCGGTTCATGGCCTTGAGCACCGCATTGCTGCCCGACTGCACCGGCAGGTGTATGTGGTTGCATATATTATCACGCGAGGCGATCACGTCAATCACATCGTCGCCCAGATCTTTGGGATGCGATGTGGTGAAACGCACACGCATGTCAGGAGCTGCGTCGGCCACGGCCGCAAGCAGGTCGGCAAAGCCCGTTGTGTGGCCCTCGTCGTCACAATAATTATATGAGTTGACGTTCTGGCCCAACAGGGTCACCTCGTGATATCCCTTGGCTCGCAGATCGGCCACCTCGCCCAGAATACTGTCGAGCGGACGGCTGCGCTCGCGGCCACGTGTGTAGGGCACGATGCAGTATGAACAGAAATTGTTGCATCCGCGCATGATGCTCACAAAACCGCCGATACGTCCCGGACCGATGCGGCGCGGTATGACGTCGCGATATGTCTCGGTGGTGCTCAGATCGACATTGATGGCCTTGCGCCCCAACTCGGCCGCGGCGAACAGCGCCGGCAGATCGAGATAAGCATCGGGACCGGCCACTACGTCAACGCCATGCTTGTCGAGCAGGGTCTCGCGCACACGCTCGGCCATACAGCCGATGACGCCAAGAATCAGCCGACGTCCGGCATGCTTGCGCCGCAGCGAGCCGAGATATTGCAGACGCGCCACAATCTTTTGCTCGGCATTGTCGCGTATCGAACAGGTGTTGAGCAGGATCGCGTCGGCCTTGGCAATATCGTCGGTCAGATCATAACCGGCCATTTCCATGATAGAGGCCACGACCTCAGAATCGGCCACATTCATCTGGCAGCCGTAAGTCTCGATAAAAAGCCGGGGAGCCGGCGATGTATTGGTGTCGGATTCAGACATTTTTCAAAAAAAATTTGTGCCGTTGCACAAGTTTGACTAAATTTGTGCAAATTTACAAAATTCCATGAAAGGCACGAAAACTTTCAGTGCAAAAACCGGAAACATTAACAAAAGTCATATAATAATCCCATGGCATTCAACCACATTACGGCTCAGGAAGCAGCCGAGATGATCAAAAACGGCGACTCCATAGGTCTGTCGGGTTTCACCGCTCCGGGTGCCCCCAAGTTTATTACAGAGGCTATAGCCGCCAAAGCCGTCGCCGAGCATGAGGCCGGCCGACCGTTCAAGATCAACCTCTTTACCGGCGCATCGACATCAGACCATGTCGACGGCGTGCTCTCGCGGGCAAACGCCATCAACATGCGCGCGCCCTATCAGAATGTGCCCGATCTGCGCAAACGCATCAACTGCCACGACGTGCACTATTTTGACCGTCACCTGTCAGAAATGGCTCAGGAAATGCGCTACGGATTCTATGGCAAACTCGACTACGCGATCATCGAGGCCGCCGACATCACCCCCGACGGCGAGGTCATTCTCGGCTGCGGCGTAGGCAACATTCCCACCTTTGCCATGCTCGCCGACAAAATCTTTATCGAACTCAACGCCAAGCTGCCCAAATCACTTCTGGGCATGCACGACGTGGTGTTGCTGCAAGATCCTCCCCGCCGTCGCGAGATAGGCATCTATTCGGCTGACGACCGCATCGGCTCGCCGGTGCTCAAGATCGACCCGTCAAAGGTCATAGGCGTTGTCGCCACAGATTCATATGACGGCGTAAAGCCCTTCACCGAGCCTGACGAGGTGTCAAAACAGATCGGCGCCAACGTGGTGAGCTTCCTCATCAGCGAGTACCGCTCGGGCCGTCTGCCCAAAGAGTTCCTGCCCCTGCAGTCGGGCGTGGGCAACGTGGCCAATGCCGTGCTATACGATCTGGGTGAAAGCTCGGTTCTGCCCACATTCAAGATGTACACCGAGGTGATACAGGACGCCGTGCTCGAGCTCATGAAAAAAGGCAAGTGCACATTTGCATCGACCTGCTCGATGACATTCTCAGACAAGGTAGAGGAAGAATTATTCGGCAACATCGACTTCTTCCACGACAAGATACTGATGCGTCCGGCCGAGATCTCAAACAACCCCGAGGTAATACGCCGCATCGGAGTCATCGCCATGAACACCGCTCTCGAAGCCGACATATTCGGCGGTGTCAACTCGACTCACGTGCTCGGCACCAAGATGATGAACGGTATCGGCGGCTCGGGCGACTTCACCCGCAACGCCTACCTGTCTATCTTCAGCTGCCCGTCTGTCACCAAGGGCGGTCTGATCAGCAACATCGTGCCGATGGTGGCACATGCCGACCACTCAGAGCATTCGGTCGACATCGTCGTGACCGACCAGGGCATCGCCGACCTGCGCCATCTTGACCCCGTAGATCGCGCCAAAGCCATCATCGACAACTGCGCGCATCCCGACTACCGTCCTCTGCTGCACGAGTATCTCAACCTGGGCAAGGGCGGACAGACCCCCCACTCGCTCAAAGCCGCATTTGCATTCCACACCGCATTCAGCGAGACAGGCGACATGCGCAATGTCAATTTCGGCAAATATATCTGATAATACAAATTCCGATCAATATATCCAGCCCGGCCCACAAGGCCGGGCTGTTGTTTTATGGGGTCAGCTAATACACATTTTACCCGCCCTATAAAAACAGGAAATGGCGGCCCTGCCGGGTCACCAAGCCTGAGTGTGCAGTGAGTAAGATAAAACAACTGACTGTGCCTCAGACGGCGACCAGTCATTCTGCCGGGCCCTTGTCAGCCCCCTTTCGGGGAACTGAAACCCGGGCAGACTTTTTTACGAAAGAAACGACATATTGGAATAGAAAAAACTACCTAACAGTTGCAAAGGTATAGACTTTTTGATATACACAAACACTTTTATAGTTAAAATATGTTAATAACTTTACATTTTGCCAATATGTAAGCAAAAGTATGGCAAAGAAGTGGTCAAAGGGGGCTAACGCTTACATTTTGTCAGCAGAAAACAACTGAAAAACTGAAACAATTGTAACGTGGAGCAGACGCGGTATCGTCAACGATTTGCCGATACCGACAAAAAGATGTATCTTTGCAAAGATTATTAACCCAGTTACCCGTATAAAAATGATTACACAGGAACAATTAAAAGAGACTTTTGAGCGCAAGCTGGCGCTGAGGAGGTATCTTTGAC
>JAUNGA010000088.1 GCA_030524765.1 Bacteroidales bacterium
ACACAGCCGCCGCTGTCTTTTATGGTTTTTTAATCTATGACAGATATATTATTTGACAATAACCTTGCAGGTCGTGTTCCCCTGACGCATGATGTACACGCCCCGGGTCAGGCCGCTGCCCATGCGCACACCCTGCAGGTTGTAGATCTCGGCCGGTCCGCGGTCATCGACCGTGATATCCTCTATGCCTGTCAGTCCGCCGTCGGTATAAGGCACTTCAAATGTCACCCCGCTGTATGACGAGTTTGACGGCGCTACCGTCTTGCCGTCGCTCATTTTGAATGCCGTCGAGTTGATTGCGGTGCTGTCCTCGGCCTTGGCGAGTTGAGCGCCGGTTGACAACAGCGCGCAATCGTCGTCACGCAGCACTGCTACGGGATATTTCACCTTCAGCATGGCGCTGATGCGGGCCTTGTCGTCGCTGAACACATAGATGCCGTCCTGCATCTCGATGCTCTTGATGCCCTTGACATAGCACGATGCCTGATGCCCGTTCTCGTGCAGATGGTTGTAGTGTGCGCCGGTGAATGCATAATCGCTCAGTTCGTCGGGCAGATCGGTGCCATCGTGTATCAGCCGGTTGTTGCTCTCGGTCACGATAGCCGCGAAACCGTCAGTGCCCATATTGTAGCGTACGGCGGCATTCAGATCGGCTGTATTCTGATAATTTACGCGGGGCTCGATATAGTAGGTGGCATTGTCGAGCGAGACGGTCGGTTGCGGGAACAGTTCGTCGATCGCGTCAAACGAAATCTCCTTGATCGCCGGCTTGGCTCCCGCTGATGATACCGTGATTGTGGCCTTGCCGCTTTTCACGTCGAGATAGCCGAGCTTGACATGGCGGCCGGTAGTCGTCAGCTCGCTTTTGCCCAGTTTCACCGTATATACCGCCTCGTCGGTCTCTCTGCCGTCGATGATGTCAAATTCGAGACTGATGCGGTTGATCAGCGACAGGCCGTTGAAACCGCTCAGCCCGGCCTCCACGTCAACCTGCTCGAGCGAGAATTTCACCGACTCGTCGGCAATCGATAGCGACGGCGTAACCTCGCCACCCACCTGCTTGTAGGGAGTGTAGGTGAGCTGTATGCTTGGTAGGTATTCAGTCTTGTTTGTCGTCGTACCGGTTGCCATCAATTCAAATTCCGTCCGGCTGTCTTTGGCATATAGCGAGTGTACTTTTGAATCAGGTTTGAATACATACGGATCGCCCATATAATACCCGTCTGTCATATCGCTTGTACAAGCCCATGTTAGCACGAGACTCTTGCCGGTTTCGTATCTTATTTTGTCATTAAATACTATATCGATAAAGAATGAATCGCCTGTTTCAAATGCGTCAATGAAATTTTCGCATTCGTTTGTAAGTTTACCTGTACCTACAACTCCATTTTTATAGTCAATCCAACTGTAATTGCCGTTTTGATCTGCCTCATAGTCTGTTAAATCCGACAATACTGCATAGACCTTGAATTCGGCGCCGACCATGTCGAAGTAAGCTACGTCATAATTCACGTTGCTGAATGCATAGGGGATGCGTATGCGCTCAATTTCGGCATATGCTGTTTCGCTGTCATTGAGTGCCGGCTGCAACATCTCGGGTGTATAGATTGACTGAGATCCCGAATATTCGTGATCTGTATCAAAAGGTACCTCTGAATCGGCATTATTATCAATCCACGGGCCTATCGTCATATCGCCTTTGGCCATCGGCTCAAATGTGACATCTCCCGACGATGGAACATCCACTACATTGTAACCCAACTTTATGGCTGGACGCCATTTTGAATAATTGTCATATGAGTCAGATTCAAGATATGTGGCAAAAGAGTTTTTGTGGTCTGCCGAGGCAAGAGTGTATATTTTGCCGTCGCTTGCTTGAAATCCCGGATTTCCGAGGGTCTGATTTGAGTATTCCCATTCTGAATCATCACAACTCCATGTGAATACAAGGCTCTCGCCATTGTAAATCACAGGCTTGTCAAGAGTGATTGTAATGTCGGCTTCGCCTCCAAAGAAAGCCTCGCCCCAATCAAAATCGTCGCCAATAACAAATGTACCGGTTGACGTGTTATCGACGTCAATCCAGTGATATTTGTTGTCAACCAACTCATAATGGGTTTCCTGGGAATTCTGGATTGTGACTGATATCGTGATCGGCCCTCTGAAATAATAAGCATCATCGGGCGTAAGTTTAAACGTGACCGAGGTTATCTCTGCGGTCTTATCCTTGCCGTCGACGACTGACTGCAGCTTATGTAGATCCTCTACGGTATATATGCTTTGTGATCCTGAATGCTTATAGCCTAAATGCACAGGTAAGAAATCGCCCTCGTTTCCGCCGATATTTACCCAGTCGTCAAAATGTATCGGCAACTCGGCGCCCGCTGCCCCGAGTGTCGAGGCAGCGGTCAGAGCGAGCAGTAATAAATTCTTATTCATCGTACTATGTTTATTTTACCATTACTTTGGTTGATGCCGAGCCCTTACGGCAGATATAGATGCCCGGGTTGAGATCGCCCTGCACCTCTACACCCTGCAGATTGTAGTAGTGTGCGGCCGTCTCGGTGTCGGCGCTCACGCCGGCGATGCCGTCGGCTGCGGCCTCATAGCCGATCTTGACGGCAGGCACCCACTTCTTGACGTAGAGCGACGACTCGGCTTCGCCCGTATCATACTGGCGGTCAAAACTGTTGCCGTCATGCGAGTGGATGATGGTGGTCATCCCGGGTGTGTACTTCACAAACGGGAACATATAGGGCGTGGCCCAGTCCTCGATCAGGGTGCGCTTGGCCTTGACAGTGACCAGCAGATTGTTGCCCTCGTATTTGAGCGGCTCGTCAAGGTGGAAACCGAGCACAATGTCTTCATAATAATAATGCTCGAATTCGTATGTCAGCTCGGCTTTTGAGGTCGACGGGTCGTACGTGTGCCACAGATATATGTCGCTGCCGGGATATTTTTCCTCAAACTCGCCGGCCTCGAAATTCTCGACATAAAGCGTGATGTCCATAGTGCCCGCGTCGATCGACGTGTCAGAGAACACAAACGACAGATCGGTGATCGTGCCGTTGTCTTCGGCTATCTTGGCCAGATCGTCGGCCGAGTAGATTATCTGCGAGCCTGAGAAGGTATAGTGAAAGTTGACGGGGCTCTTGTCCCATACCGAGCCGTCCTCGCCGTCCTCGCCTGCCTCGTGGGTATAGGGGCCGATCTCAATCGAGCGGGCTGGCTCATCGGCTGTCTGGGCGGCCATGCTTAACTGACCCATAGCCGCAAGTGTGATCACGAGTAATGATTTCTTCATAGACATATTTTCTTTAAGTTAGTTGTTTCTGAGATCTTAACTTCGTCGCACTACGGTGTCAGAGGACTACTTTCGTGGTCTTGTCACCCTGGCGGCGTATATAAATCCCTCCGGTCGGGGTGCCCTGCATCTCGATGCCCTGCAAGTTGTAGTAGCGCACCGTGGTGTCGGTATCGGCGGCCACGTCGGCGATGCCCGCCGCAGCGAGATCGACATGCATCAGCGGCGAATACGCGCTGCGCTCGATCTCATAGTCGCTGTACGGATCGCTCGGGTCGTCATAGTACACGATATTCGCCTGCACGTCGTATGCGACTTTCGATGCGCCGTTGAGATATTTGAGCCGCTCGAACACATACGATGTCGGCGGCACGGCCGCATCGGGCTCGGTCTCGGCACAGGCCAGCGGACGCAGCAACGTATCGCCTGCCTTCAGACTCTGGGTGATGGCGAAGTCATCCAGAAAATCCCAGCACGACGCATAGAGCTGGTCGGGGTCGTCGAGTATGCCGAAGTCGACGTAAGAGAAGTAGGTGTCGTGCACGCCGTTGTCAAACTCAAGCTCGATATTGTTGTAGCCGGTTGTCGCGAGCGTGACTATGCGCTCGTCTTCGGTCGAGCCGAAAGCCGTGAGATGCACCTGTGCGCCCTGATAGCCGACTACGCCGAGCACCACGGTGTATTTGCCTCCGTTGTTGGTCAGGTCGACATAGGGCGAATATACGATGCCGTTCACCATGCCACGGGCCAGTATGGGATATATCACCGACCAGTCGGGCGTGTCGGTCCAGTCGTAATCATCGAGATAAATTGCAAAATCCTCGGCCTCGAACGGCTCTACCGTCGTGCCGAGCGGTTGCAGGTCAAAGCTCTCGCTGAGCACCTCATACGTGTCGTCGACCGTAATCTCGATCGGCTCATAGACGCCTATGCAATAATTGTTTGTCCAGGGATTGGCAAATGCCTCCCAGTTGGCTGTGAAACCGTTGCGGTGTACGTCGGTTGCCTCTTTTACAGTGACGGGCGTTTCCGATATCGCTGCTCTGTGAGGTGCTTTACGAGGGGCGGCAGCTGACGCGCATGCGCATCCTGCGACTGCCAGTGCAATCAGTGTATAGAATCTTTTCATAGAATAAAACCTAAAATAGACACGCAAAATTACAACTTTTTTAATAAATATTCAATCATTTTGCAATAAATTTTGCAAAAATAAAAACTTTTATGAGAAACCGTAATAGTTTGATCGCGTAATATACTGTGCGGAATATTTATATATGAAAAGCGGAATCCGCCGGAGTGGGACGGATTCCGCTTGAGGGGGTGGATAGCCGAAGCTTGATCAGTGGACAGCGGTCTTGGCTGTGAGTGTATCGATATTCACGATGTAGATGCCGGAGGCAGGAAGTCTGACGGTGAGTGGGGCGGCCCCGGTGGTGATCACGCGGCCGGCAAGATCGGTTACGATAACGGTCTGTCCGACGGAACCGGCGGTGAGGGTGCGGTCCTCGATAGTGAATGGTGCGGTAGCGATGATGTCGGACACACCGGCTCCGGCAGAGGCTTCAACGATGATGCCGGCGCCTGATTCACCCTGGTCATATACGGCGGATACGTAGTAGACGTGCGGGGTGGTCATAGAGCGGGATTCTGCACCGAATTCGTGAATGAACGATGTCGCATCGGCCGTGGCCGAGCCGACCACAGCGGAGTTGTGGTAGATATTGTAGCCTTGTAGCACAGGAGCTCCGGCAATGCGTGTGTAGATGATGTTGTCGAAGGCTATGTATTTGGCCTGCATGTCGGTGATGTGGATAGCGAAGTAGCGGGAGTCGGCAGGGAGGGTGAATTCTTTTTCGGTCCAGCCTGCGTTGGCCTTTAGTACATCGTCTTTCTCGAGAAGATTGTCGAACGATTCGGGATCGGTGCCGGTAGCGCTCGTGCGGTATTCGATGTTTACTGCTGAGCTGGGTCCGTAGCAGCCTTCGGCTGAGCGGCTCAGGCGCACAGTAGTGCCCGGGACGAGCTCGGGCAGGATAATCCATTTCTCGGGATGACCGTACAGAACTCCTCCCTCGCCGTAGCTGCCGGCCACGATCATGCCACGGCCTTTGTCTGTGCCGCCTTGTGCATAGATCTGTGCAGTGATGTCTTTCTGTTTGTAGGCGGGATCGTCGGAACCAAGACCCTTGTAGTCGAGATTGTCGGCGCAGATGAATGTCCATCCTTCCGTGGTGCCGGATTTGATGGGGCCGTCGCTCCATTCGTCGAAGTCCTCGTTGACTTCGACCATGCCGCTCTCGCCCGGTGCCGGAGCGGTCCAGCTCAAGCGCGTGAAGCCGTCCTCAAGATCGGCATGGAGCTCGGTGACGGCCGGTAGCAGGTTGGCGGCTACCTTTAAAGTCGTGGAGGCCGTGTTGTTGTCGGTATTTTGGTCATCGGCGCATTCGATGGCGAAGATGAGGTCTATTTCTTTGTCGGCGTGTTCGGGAAGGGGCGTGATGGCGAGGGTGAGTGTTGTAGAGCCCTCAAATTCAATAGCCTCTCCTTCGGCCGATGCTACCACGACGTCACCGTCGAGCATTTTAACGGAGAACGACTCTATGGGTTTAAGGCCGCGGTTGGCTATCTCGACCTTGATTTCAGATTTGCGGCCGACTTCTGATTTTTTTGGCAACGTCACGGCCTCGATGGCCAGGTCAGAATCGACGGGATAGTCCTTTATGGAAAGGTTGTCGATGTAGACATAGTTCCAGGAGCTTGCACCCGAGCCTTTGAACACGAGGTTGCACTTGGCGAGGACTTCGGCGGGCACGTCCTTGATTTCCCATAGATACCGATGCCAGCCGTTGGCGGCGGGGAGTTCTGATCCGTCGGCCATCGTGTGGTCGGTGAAGGCGGCTCCCACGGGGTATTCATCGGTGGCGCCGTAGCCGCGGATTACGGGGGTGACGGTATTGTCGTAGGTTGATGAGGGTTTGATGTAGACCCAAAGTGATAGTATAGGGCGCTTCATGGTCGAGAGGTCGAGGATCGGAGAAATGGCCTCGCCGGTGGCGCCGGCGGCCTGTCCGTAGCGTAGCATGCCTTTGTCACCGTCCTGGGAGGTTACACCGGAGCCGTTAAGAGCCCATGCGCCGGTAGCCGGAACGAGTGACCAGGTCTCGTTCTGAAATTTGGCCGAGGTGAAAGATTCGATGAACTCGCCTTCGAGTGCCGGACCAATTACGATGGCGTTGGATTTGGCTGCGGTGCTCTCGCCGCGCTCGTTGTGGGCGTATAGATTGATATAGGCGCCCTGCTGGCTTTCGGTTGGCTCGGGATAGTCGAATTCGGCGGAAGTAGCGCCTGTAAAGGTTAGCTCTACAGGCGTCGAGTCTGGGTATTTGGCCGAGTAGGTGACTGTGCCGGGATTAAACAGAGCCGATGACGATGTGGCTGCGGTCACAGCACTCCATGTGGCTGCAAAATGGTTGCCTTCGATGCGTGTGATGGTCACGTCGGCCGGCGCTTTTGGATAGCCGAAGGTCGGCTTGGCTTTGACGACGGTCTTCATGCCTCGGGCAGTGCCGTTGATGATGTGCACGGCATATTCGGCTCCTGATCCTACACCGTCAGGATCGATGAAGGTGGCAGCCATGTTGGGTGACAGGCCGTCGAGGGTGAATTCTACATTCTTATGGTCGGGAGCGGTTCGCACGATGAGGGCCGAGAGATTTGTCGGCAGGGCATTCCCCGAGCAATCAAGCGTGGGGGGAGTGATCTTGAACTGGACGTTGAGTTTGTCTTCGACCACCTTATAGGTAGGAGAATCTGTGATGGCCTTGACGGGTGAGTTGTCGGCGAAGCCCTCGCCGATGGTGATCCAGTCAATGTGGTATTTCTGTTTCGCCTCAGAGATGAAATGAAGGGCGAAGCGGTAGTCGCCGGTGACGGCCGGGCTCACCTCATATGTGAATTCCTGCCAGGTGTCGTTTGCGTCGGTACGTATTACCCATGTCTCGCCGAGCTTCACGGCCGACGACGTGATCACTATATCATCATCGTCTTCTTCGCCTTTGACAAGCATGCACTCGAAGTCGGCTGTGCCGGTGTCGGAGGTCTTGACGCTCATGGTGATTTTATATTTCAGACCTGACTCGAAGTGGAACCACGGGAAGACCATCCAGTCGTTGGCGGTCTTCCAAGCTTCACGTCCGTCGTAGACAAACGAGTCGAATTTACCCGTCTTCGGATCATAGTTGAGGCCGAAGCCGATGTTGTCGTTGTTGCTGTCGATCAGTCCGACGTTGTCGTGGTGCTCGAAGTCGTCGTGGAATGGCAAAGGCTGCACCTCGACGGCC
>JAUNGA010000089.1:0-4600 GCA_030524765.1 Bacteroidales bacterium
TATAAAGATGCTTAATTCTACTCAATTTTTATTTATTCCCATGCGGTTGCCCTGCATTTTGCCACCCGGATAGCCCGGCGACCTCCGATTTAACTAATTTTAAATCTTAAGTAAGGCCATTTACAGAAAAAACAACTAACTTTGCCCTTGCAAAAATGTTATAAGACAGAGATTAGGGACTCATCCGGCCAAAGGAAGAGTTTCTTTATTTTTTATTCTGTCGCAAAAAAGACACTTTTATATCAGAAAACCCTTAAACTATCCGAAGATATGGCAATTACCTACATGACCAAGGAAGGTTACAAGAAAAAAATGGAAGAAATCGCTTACCTTGAAACAGTAAAGCGTCCCGAAATATCACGTGCCATCGCCGAGGCCCGCGACAAAGGCGATCTCTCTGAGAATGCCGAATATGACGCGGCCAAAGAGGCGCAGGGCATGCTCGAGATGAAGATATCGCAACTCAAAGATCTCGTGGCCAACGCACGTATCCTCGACGAGACCAAGCTTAACTGCGACGAGGTGCAGATTCTCAACAAAGTGAAAATCAAGAACATCGCCAACGGCATGATGATGGAATATACCATCGTGGCTGACAGCGAGGCCAATCTGCGCGAGAAAAAAATCGCGTCGTCGACTCCCATCGCCCAGGGTCTGCTCGGCCACAAAGTAGGCGAGGTGGTAGAGATCAAGGCTCCCGCAGGCCTGATGAAGTTTGAGATCATCGAAATATCATTCTGACACACACGACCATGGCATCAATTTTCTCACGCATTGTCGCCGGCGAAATACCGTCGTACAAAGTCGCCGAAGACGACCGTCATTATGCTTTTCTCGATATCAACCCTGTAGCCGAGGGCCATGTGCTTGTGATCCCCAAGCGCGAGGTCGACTATATATTTGACCTTACCGACGACGAATATGCCGCTCTGCAGGTCTTCGCCAAGCATGTCGCCGAAGCACTCAGACAGGCTATACCCTGCCGCAAGGTCGGTATGGCCGTGCTCGGTCTCGAGGTGCCCCACGCCCACATCCATCTGATACCGATGCAGAGCGAGGGCGACATGGACTTCCGTCGCGACAAGCTCACTCTCAGCCCCGAGCGTATGGCCGAGATCGCACAATCTATCGCATCAAAATTCCGAAAAACACCATTGCAATGAAAAAAGCATTATATGCCGCCGCGGCCGCATTGGCTATGACCGCCGCATCATGCTCGCATACCGACGGATGGCAGGTCAGCGGCACCGTAGCTGACGCCGACGGCAGCCGCATGGCACTCGAGGGCTACAACAACGGCCTGTGGTATGTGATCGACTCGCTCGACGTTCGCGACGGAGGCAAATTTGATTACCGCGCCGCCGAACCGGCACCCTATCCCGAGATCATGCGCATAAGCCTCGACGGACGCTCGATCTATTTCCCCGTGGATTCGATCGACCATGTCACGATTGCCACCACCGCCGCCGGTTTCGGCACATCATATACGGTCGAGGGTTCTGACGATGCCGACCGCGTGCGCCGCATCGACAGCATAATCAACGCATCGGTAGCGTCGCGCGGTGCCGCCGCCACACGCACCGACGAGCAACTCAAACGCTCGCTTCTGACTGTCGCGCTCGATGCCCCCACTGTGATGGCATCATATTATCTGGTCAACAAATCGGTTGACGGCAAGCCGCTTTTCGATCTGTCAGACCGCAACGACCTGCGCTACTTCGGCGCCGTGGCACAGCGGTTCCACACCGAGCGTGCCGACGATCCCCGGGCAGCCTATCTCGAGCAAGTCTTCATGAATGCCCAGCGCGCATCCCGGCCAGGCACCACCACCGAGATCGAGGTACCCGAGACGGCACTCTTCGACATCGTACGCCAGGACGAGCGCGGCACAAAGCACTCTCTCGCCGAGCTCGCGAAAAAAGGCGGTGTGATCGTGCTGAGTTTCACGGCCTATGGCGCCGAGACATCTCCGGCCTACAACGTCGCGCTCAATACCATCTACGAAAAGTATCATACCGCCGGACTTGAGATCTACCAGATATCGTTTGACGCCGACGAGACCACATGGAAGCAGACAGCAGGCAATCTGCCCTGGATCACCGTATGGAACTCGACCACCGACAGCAAGCAGCCTCTGATAGATTATAACGTGGGCGCTGTGCCTCAGACCTTTATCATTGACCGCAGCGGCTCGCTGGTAGCCCGTGTCACCGATCCGTCGCGACTTGACGCCGAGGTGTCGAAAGTGATGTGACATACATGCCCGCCTCTGTCAGCGCAAACGGCTGAGGCGGCAGACAATATCGCCCCCATACAGCCCGGAGACATTAATTATCATTTCTCCGGGCTGTTTTTACAATCGGGACAGACGGCGAAACGAATCTGCAACGTGCTTAAAATCACTACAAAAAAGCCGGTCATCTGCTTGCACGGATCAAAAAAAATCGCTACCTTTGCGCTGCATTTTCGGGCTTATGCCCGGGATGTGTGGTCGGCGAGTGTGTCGTCACCACATTTAATTAACTTATTATTAACTTTTTAAATGGCAGAAGAAACCAAAACCCCTCTCGAAGACTTCGACTGGGAAGCCTACGAGAAAGGCGAAACCGCCGGTGAGAAATCTCGCGAGGAACTCACCCGCACCTACGATGAATCGCTCAACACCGTTAAGGACAAAGACGTAATCGAAGGTACCATCATCGCGCTCAACAAGCGTGAGGCCGTGGTTAACATCGGATACAAGAGCGACGGCATCATCCCGATGAGCGAATTCCGTTACAACCCCGATATCAAAGTCGGCGACGTTGTAGAGGTGTTCATCGAGAATCAGGAGGATAAGAAAGGCCAGCTCATCCTCTCTCACAAGAAGGCTCGCGCATCACGCTCGTGGGAGCGCATCAACGCAGCCCTGGCCAACGACGAGGTCATCAAAGGCTTCATCAAATGCCGCACCAAAGGCGGCATGATCGTCGATGTATTCGGCATCGAGGCATTCCTCCCCGGCTCACAGATCGACGTCAAACCCATCCGCGACTACGACATGTATGTCGGCAAGACCATGGAATTCAAGGTTGTCAAGATCAACGAGGAATTCAAAAACGTTGTCGTTTCGCACAAGGCCCTCATCGAGGCCGAGCTCGAGCAGCAGAAGCGCGAGATCATCTCGAAACTCGAAAAAGGCCAGGTACTCGAAGGTACCGTCAAAAATATCACCTCTTACGGCGTATTCATCGATCTTGGCGGCGTAGACGGCCTGATCCACATCACCGACCTCTCGTGGGGCCGTGTCACCAAGCCCGCCGAGGTTGTCGAGCTCGACCAGAAGCTCAATGTCGTTATTCTCGACTTTGACGACGAGAAAAAACGCATCGCACTCGGTCTCAAGCAGCTGCAGCCCCATCCCTGGGACGCACTCGATCCCGATCTCAAAGTCGGCGATCACGTCAAGGGCAAAGTTGTCGTTATGGCTGATTACGGCGCATTCCTTGAAATCGCACCCGGCGTCGAGGGCCTGATCCACGTCAGCGAAATGTCGTGGAGCCAGCACCTGCGTTCGGCTCAGGACTTCATGAAAGTCGGCGACGAGGTAGAGGCAGTCATCCTCACCCTCGACCGCGAGGACCGCAAGATGAGCCTCGGCATCAAACAGCTCAAGAACGACCCCTGGGAGAAGATCGAAGAGAAATATCCCGTGGGCTCGCGTCACACCGCCCGCGTACGCAACTTCACCAACTTCGGTGTATTTGTTGAGATCGAGGAAGGCGTTGACGGCCTGATCCACATCAGCGACCTCAGCTGGACCAAGAAGATCAAGCACCCCAGCGAATTCACCCAGGTCGGCAACGACATCGAGGTCGAGGTGCTCGCCATCGACAAAGACAACCGTCGTCTCAGCCTCGGCCACAAGCAGCTCGAGGAGAACCCCTGGGATGTCTTCGAGACAATCTTCACCATCGGTTCTGTTCACGAGGGTACAATCATCGAGATGCTCGACAAGGGCGCAGTAGTCGCTCTTCCCTACGGTGTCGAGGGCTTTGCCACTCCCAAACACCTCGTCAAGGAAGACGGCTCACAGGCCAAGGTTGACGAGAAGCTCAACTTCAAGGTAATCGAGTTCAACAAAGACGCCAAGCGCATCATCCTCTCGCACAGCCGCATCTTCGAAGACGAGGCACGCGCAGAGAAGCAGACAGAGCGCAAGGCAAAACGTGCGCCCCGCAAGGCCCAGGAGGAATCGACCGTGGTAAACACCCCGCTCGAGAAGACCACCCTCGGCGACCTCGAGGCACTCGCCGCTCTCAAAGAGAAACTCTCAGGCAAGTAATCAATACTTACCTCACATCCAATAAAACAAGGGTGCGCCGCAAGGTGTGCCCTTGTTTTTTGCATATATGCGTCAAAAAATGTAATTTTGCCGTATAAAGCAATATCTACCGATGAAAGGAATCGTACTCGCCGGCGGATCGGGCACGCGCCTGTATCCCATCACCAAAGGCGTCAGCAAACAGTTGCTGCCAATATACGACAAACCGATGGTATATTATCCCATCTCGACATTGATGCTCGCCGGCATCCGCGACATACTGCTCATATCCACCCC
>JAUNGA010000089.1:4610-7623 GCA_030524765.1 Bacteroidales bacterium
CGACCGATCTGCCGATGTTTGAGCGTCTGCTCGGCGACGGATCAGACTACGGGCTGCATATCACCTATGCCGAGCAACCGTCGCCCGACGGGCTTGCCCAGGCATTTACCATCGGCCGCGATTTCATCGGAGACGACTCGGTGTGTCTCGTGCTCGGCGACAACATATTCCATGGCGCCGGATTCGAGCCTATGCTCACCCGAGCCGTCGAGCATGCCGAACGCGACAAGCGCGCCACCGTCTTCGGCTACTGGGTCAATGACCCGGAACGATACGGCGTAGTAGAGTTTGATACTGACGGCCGATGCCTCTCAATCGAGGAAAAGCCCGAACATCCCAAATCAAATTTTGCCGTCGTGGGTCTCTACTTCTACCCCAACCGCGTGGTCGATGTCGCATCGCACATCCAACCCTCGGCACGTGGCGAGTATGAGATCACAACCGTCAACCAGCACTTTCTTTCAGACGGCGAGCTGACAGTGCAGACGCTGCCCCGCGGATTCGCGTGGCTCGACACCGGCACCCACGACTCGCTGGCCGAGGCCTCGATATACGTCGAGGTGCTCGAAAAGCGCCAGGGCCTCAAAATCGCATGTCTCGAGGGTATTGCCTACCGTCGCGGCTGGATCTCGCGCGAACGCATGATCGAACTCGCTCGTCCAATGCTCAAAAACCAGTATGGCCAATATCTCATGAAAGTCATCGACGAGATTGACCGTACCAATCTCAACAATCTGCAATAATGAACGTCATCAAGACCGATATAGACGGTATAGTCATCATCGAGCCACGTGTTTTCAGCGACGGACGCGGCTACTTCTTCGAGAGCTGGGCTCAACGCGAGTTCGACGAACAGATTGCCCGCGTGCGCTTCGTACAGGACAATCAGTCAATGTCGGTGCGCGGCGTCATCCGCGGACTGCACTTTCAGCGCCCGCCTTTCTGTCAGGCCAAGCTTGTCAGATGTGTAGTCGGCTCGGTGCTCGACATCGCTGTCGATCTGCGGCGCTCGTCGCCCACCTACGGGCGACATGTCGCTGTCGAACTCTCGGCCGACAACCACCGGCAGCTCTTCATCCCCCATGGCTTCGCCCACGGCTTCGCCGTACTCTCTGACGTAGCCGTGTTTCAATATAAATGCGACAATTATTATGAACCCAAAGCCGAGGGCGGTATCTCGCCCGACGACCCGTCGCTCGGCATCGACTGGCGCATCGATCCCGCCACAGCCATCCGGTCGGACAAAGACAACCGCCATCCGCTGCTTGCTGATTTTGATTCACCATTCTGATTTAACACAATGCAATACATCATCTGCGACCCCGCCGACGTTCGGCTCAACCTCCTCCCCCTCACTTATACCCGCCCGGTAGGCGCCCTGCGCATGGGCATCGACACTATGGCCGACCGCTGGAAGGCCCTGCTGCCCGGACAATACTACTGGCTCACCGAACCACATCTGCAAGAGTTATATCCTGCGGCACCGTCAGTAGACTGCGATACAGTATATATTCAAGGCAACATATTCGCCACCGCCGAACTGGCCAATGCCATATCGGCCCTGAAGGAAGGCCAGTCGCTCGTCAAGGGCGACACACTCATCGCCCGTCGTGGAGAGGGTGACGACAAGGTTGAATTTGACGGCGATATACTCGCCATCAATCAGGTCTACGATCTGTTCATGCACAATGCCGAGGCTGTATGTGCCGATTTCGGTCGCGTGACCGATGGCGCTGTCAGCCAACCGCTCAGCCCGACCAATATCGTAATAGGTGATCCGTCGCTCATCTTCATAGAAGAGGGTGCCCGCATCGAGGCCGCCACGCTCAATACCACCCAAGGCCCCATATATGTCGGCCGCGACGCCGAGATCATGGAAGGCTGTCACTTGCGCGGCCCCGTGGCCATGTGTCAGCATTCGGTCGCCAACATGGGCACACTCATCTACGGCGCCACTACCCTCGGCCCCTGGTGCAAAGTAGGCGGCGAGCTCAACAATGTGGTCATGATCGGCTACTCAAACAAGGCTCACGACGGTTTCCTGGGCAATGCTGTCATCGGCGAGTGGTGCAACCTCGGCGCCGGTACAATCGCGTCGAACCTCAAAAACGATTACAGCGAAATCAAACTCTGGAATTATGCCGCCCACCGATTCGTGCGCACTGGACTGCAATTCTGCGGTCTCATCATGGGCGACCATTCGAAAGCGGCCATCAATACCTCTTTCAACACCGCCACTGTTGTCGGCGTAGGCTGCAATATCGTCAGCGAGGGTATGCCACGAGTATTCATTCCATCATTCCTCAAGGGCGGCACTGCCGGATTTGACGAGGTCAATCTCAACGAATTCTTTACAATCGCCGCCCGTGTCATGGCACGACGCGGTGTAATCCTAAGTGATGCTCACCGCCGGTTGTACACCGCCATCGCGGAATATAGCGAGCGATACAAATAACCCGGCCGTCGGGAAATTGGTTGCCGTCTACGACGTGTGGCAGGAGGTGGGATTGGCGGACCTCTCACGAGGCCCGTGGTGGCGCTCGTTCCTATCCCCACACCTTCGCTCGTTCCTCGCTCGATATGGGGCTTCAATTGGTTGCCGTCTTCGACGGCGTCGCCAGTGTTCGATACGACCGGCCCGATGCGTAGCAATGGACGTGTGTATAATGCCGTCGCAGACGGGGGTGTTAATCAACGATGTCAATGTGCGATTTGACTGCTCTCAGTCAGGGATGGTGGTGTCAGGGTGGTTGGGGAGGAGGGCGGACGGCGACCGGTGGGGGTGCATGACGTGATTCTTTCGTCTGATATGATTCCACTCGACGGGTGACGCGTCTGCGATGTGTTTTGTGATGAATCGGAGTGGCCGAGGGATTGTTTTCGGCGGTTGTGGCCGCCTCGATGTCGGCGGGGGCTATCGCTGAGCCGTAGACGCTCAGGTCGATGGCTCTGACAAGGTGGCCCTCGCCACGCATGATCTGACGGAGCATGGTCTGCTCGTGCACGTCGGCAT
>JAUNGA010000010.1:0-6471 GCA_030524765.1 Bacteroidales bacterium
AGGCGCGCACACTCCATTTATTTATATGTATAGCATATCCGACCTCGATGTGATGGCCGACGAGCAGCTCAAGCAAGTTGCCGAGTCGATGGGACTCAAAAAAATCGACCTGTCACACAAACAAGATTTAATTTACGAAATACTCGACCAACAGGCCATCAGCGGTGCCGCCGCTCGCGCCGCAGAGCAGAAACGCCGGCCCGAAACCGACGACGAGCCCAAAAAACGCGGACGCAAGAAAAAAGAGGCCACCCAACCCAAGGCCCGCAAGACCAAATCAGACGTTGAGACAGCGTCCGCAGAGGCCCCCGACACCGCCGCTCCGGCCACCGAGACTCCGGTCGAGCAGACCGTAGCCGTGGCTGCCACAGAGCCCGCGGCAGCCGAGGTTCCCGCCAAACGCCGTCGCGGCCGTCCGTCAAAGAAAGATCTGGCTGCCGCCGAGGCCGAGGCAAAACAGGCCGAGCCGGCACCTGCACCCGCATCTGCCGAGCCCGCAGCCGTAGCCGAGACTGAACCCGCCAAGCCCGAGCCGCAGCCCGACGCGCCTGCGGCCGAAACCGTCGGACAACCCGACGAGACAACGCCCGAAGTCCCGGCCGAGGCCCCGGCCGAAGCGCAGCCGCAGCAACGCCGCCGCGACTTCCGTCCGACAGGCGATTTCAGCTCGTTCTTCCCCCGTGGCGAAGGCCGCAAATTTGTGCCCCGCACCCAGCAGGAAAAAGAAGAAGCGCGCCGCGCGGCCGCCGAGGCTGCCACAGCCGCTCCGATCGTGATTACCGAGCCCGGACAGCCCGCGCCGATGCAGCCCCAGCAGAACCAGGGCAAAAAGAATAAAAAGAAAAACCAGCAGTCCCAGCAGATGATGGCCGACCAGCGTCTGTCTCAACAGCAGCGCTATGATTTCGAAGACTTCCTCGAGACCCAGGGAGTGCTCGAGATCATGCCCGAAGGCCACGGATTCCTGCGTTCGTCTGATTTCAACTACATGCCGTCGCCCGACGACGTGCTCGTAAGCCAGCAGCAGATCAAAGCCTTCGGCCTCAAGCCCGGCGACGTGGTCGAGGGCACCATCCGGCCGCCTCACGAGGGCGAAAAATACTTCCCGCTCGGCCGCGTGCTGCAAGTCAACGGCCGTTCGCTCGACTTCATCCGCGACCGCGTGCCGTTCGAGCACCTCACCCCGCTCTTCCCCGATGAGAAATTCGATCTCACGGGCCGCAACTCGAGCAACATGTCGACACGCGTTGTCGATATGTTCGCCCCGATCGGCAAGGGCCAGCGCGCCCTGATAGTCGCCCCGCCCAAGACCGGCAAGACACTGCTGCTCAAAGACATCGCCAACGCCATAGCCGACAACCATCCCGAGACATACATCATGATACTGCTCATCGACGAGCGCCCCGAAGAGGTGACCGACATGAGCCGTAGCGTCAACGCCGAGGTGATCGCATCGACATTCGACGAGCCTGCCGACCGCCATGTGCGCATAGCCGGCATCGTCCTCGAAAAAGCCAAGCGCATGGTCGAGTGCGGCCACGACGTAGTGATTCTGCTCGACTCGATCACACGCCTGGCCCGCGCCTACAACACCGTATCGCCGGCATCGGGCAAGATACTCTCGGGCGGCGTCGACGCAAACGCGCTGCAAAAGCCCAAACGGTTCTTCGGCGCGGCTCGCAACATCGAGGGCGGAGGCTCGCTCACCATCATCGCCACCGCTCTGACCGAGACATCATCGAAGATGGACGAAGTAATATTCGAGGAATTCAAAGGCACCGGCAACATGGAGCTGCAGCTCGACCGCAAACTGTCAAACAAGCGCATCTTCCCCGCAGTCGACATCATGGCATCGAGCACACGACGCGACGATCTGCTGCTGCGCGACGAGACCCTCAACCGCATGTGGATCCTGCGACGCTTCCTCAGCGACCGCAACTCGATCGAAGCCATGGAGTTTATCAAAGACCGCATGGAACGCACCCGCGACAACGACGAGCTGTTGCGCACAATGGGCGACTGACACGCACGTTAACGACATGACTGCATGTATTTTTACTGCAAATTCTGTAAAAATATTTTGCCGTTACAAAAAATATGCGTAATTTTGCCCCGCTAAATGTAAAGGCTACAACCAAGAAAACTAAAAACAAACCAACAAATATGATCATCGTACAAGTAAAAGAAGGCGAGAACATCGAAAGAGCTCTCAAAAAATTCAAACGTAAATTCGAACGCACCGGTATCGTTAAGGAACTGCGCAGCCGTCAGGCTTTCCAGAAACCCTCTGTCACAAACCGCAAAAAAATGATGAAAGCGGTTTACGTGCAGAAACTCCGTGCCGTCGAGGAATAATCATCTTCGTGCCGACATTGCGCCCCACGGCCCCGCGACATGCCACACCGGCGAGCGGCCGACGCGCAATTTTCTCGCTATTTTATTTGGCTAAATAAAAAGGAATAGCTAAATTCGTGGCATCGGGTAGCGACAACCTCGCGCTCGCCCGTCGCCCGCAATGCTATACGACGCCTTTTTGACATATCTGCGGTGTGAGCTGACTCTGTCGGCTCACACCGTTTCGTCATATACCTACGACATAGGCCAGTGGCGGCGGTTTGCCGACGAGCATTTCGGGCCACAGTTCGACCCGCTGACCGCCTCGGTCAACGATCTGCGCATGTGGGTGGCCTCGATGGCCGCCTCGGGCCTGTCGGCACGGTCGATCAGGCGCAAGATACAGACCATGCGCGCATTCTATCACTATCTGTGCCGGCGTCACGGATGCAAGATCAATCCCGCCCTCGAGCTCACCCCGGCACGACTGCCAAAGCGGCTGCCCGACACCATCAGGCCCGACGAGACAAAAAAAATTCTCGACGCGCCATTTGACAGTTCAGACTTCGTCGAGACACGCAACCGCCTCATTATCGACATGCTCTACTCTACCGGCATGCGTGCCTCAGAGCTGACAGGGCTGCTCGACGCCGACGTAGATACACGCAAGGGCGAACTAAAAGTGCTCGGCAAGCGTAATAAAGAAAGACTAATCCCTTTTGGCGACGAACTGACGCAAATGATCACACTATACCGCTCACTGAGGCCCTCCACGGCCACCCGACAACTTTTCGTGCAGCCCGACGGCAAGCCAATGGCCTACCGCAGCCTGCTCGCAATCGTGCGCGGAGAGCTCGCCGGACGTGTCAAGGCCGCGCGGCCCACGCCGCATGCCCTGCGCCACTCATTCGCCACCGACATGCTCAACGGCGGAGCCGACATCACAGCCGTGCAGCGGCTGCTCGGCCACGCCTCGCTCGCAACCACACAGATATACACGCATCTCTCCTACAGCGAACTACAACATAATTACAAACTCGCGCACCCACGCGCACAAAAGAAAGGATAACCATGGACGTACGCATTCAAGCCATCCACTTCGAGGCATCTGACAAGCTCATCAGCTTTATCAACAAAAAAGCCGAACGCCTGGCCCGCCACAACACATCGATCACCGATGTCGAGGTAACTCTCAAGGTTGTCAAACCCGAAACGGCCATGAACAAAGAGGCCGTCATCAAAGTCACTGTGCCCCAGCACGAAGATCTCGTCGCCAACAAGATAGCCGACTCTTTCGAAGAAGCCGTCGACCTCACACTCGAGGCACTTGACCGCCAGCTCGAGAAACGCAAAGAAAAGAAATAAACCGTATGGCCATAACGACAATGGCCGTCACGCACCCGTCCCCGGCAGGGCGGGTGCGTTTGTTTTTCCCGACTTTTGGTCGATGCGACCAAAAGTTGAGCCAACCAGGCTGAAGCGTTGTATCTTTGCCACATAAAACCAATTCACCATATTAAAATGAACCGCTTCAACCTTCCCGTCGAAATCATCGACCTCATCTCGACCCTCGAGCCCGAAAACCAGGGCATCATCTACTCGCACCTCTTTGCATACATATACCACGAAACACCCATAGCCGATGACATCGACCCGCGCTGTCGGTTGATACTCACCATGATACTCGACCGGCTCGATGCCCGTATACGCCGGGCCCGGGCCACAGCCGAGCGCGCACGCGAGCGTGCCGCCGCAAAGGCCGCTGCCACCGACACCCCGGACGACAACACCGGCCGCCCCGACGATGCCGCCGCAGCCGCCCCGGCCATGTCAGAGGTGGCCGCCCACATCATACAGAACGGCAATGCCGCCCACGACCGCATCAGCCCGCTCGGCGAGGCCCTGTTTGCCGCGCAGATGCAGAAACACAATGAGACCGGCGCCACCCGTCAGAGTGCAAGACGGCATCGGTCAAGACGCCGATAGCCCCGCCGCATTTGCCTGTTTCGTTAAAAATCACTAACTTTGCACCGCAAATATGTTATAAGGTACAATTTTAGGTTAAGAAATGAATTTTAATGCAGCTTTAGACTTGCGTCCCAAACTGTGGAGCATGTTGAGCGATTATTCGATGTCACGTCTGCGCGAAGACGTCATCGCAGGTATCGTCGTGGGCATCGTAGCCCTGCCTTTGGCCATCGCATTCGGTATCGCGTCGGGCGTCAGCCCCACAATCGGCCTGATCACAGCCATTATCGGCGGATTCATGGTATCGTTTTTCGGCGGAAACTCGGTGCAGATCGGCGGCCCAACCGGCGCATTCATCATCATCGTATATAATATAATCGCGCAGTTCGGTCTGGCAGGCCTGGCCGTCGCAACGGCAATGGCAGGCGTGATACTCATAATCATGGGACTCTTCAGACTGGGCACCGTCATCAAGTTTATACCCTACCCGATTGTGGTCGGATTCACCGCCGGCATCGCACTCACCATATTCTCGACCCAGATCAACGACTTCCTCGGCCTGGGCCTGCGCGATATCCCCGGTCAGTTCATACCCAAATGGGGCATGTTCCTCACCAATCTCAATCTGATCGACTGGACAACATTCGTCACCGGCCTGATATCGCTCGCAATCATCATCGCCACACCCCGCATCTCGAAGAAACTGCCCGGAGCGCTTATCGCCATCATACTGGTGACGCTGGGCTCATACCTGATGCAGCAGCACACCGACTGGTATGCCGTCGAGACCATCGGCGACCGCTTCGGCGACATGGCCACCGACCTGCCCATGCCCCACGGATTCACCCTCAACATGGCCACCATCAACATGCTGTTGCCATCGGCATTCACAATCGCGATGCTCGGTGCCATCGAGTCGCTGCTGTCGGCCACAGTAGCCGACGGCATCACCGGATCGCGCACCAACAGCAACACCGAGCTCATCGGCCAGGGCCTGGCCAACCTGACGGTGCCCTTCTTCGGCGGAATACCCGTCACCGGAGCCATCGCCCGCACCATGACCAACATCACCAACGGCGGACGCACACCTGTCGCCGGCATCGTGCATGCATTGGTGCTGCTGCTCATATTCCTGTTCTTCATGCCGCTGATCAACTATGTGCCCATGGCATGTCTGGCCGCCGTGCTCATCGTCGTGGCCTACAACATGAGCGGATGGCGCACCGTCATCGGCATATTCCATTCGCCCAAGAGCGACATATCGGTGCTCATGGTCACATTCCTGCTCACAGTCATATTTGACCTTACCATCGCCATCGAGATCGGCCTGCTGCTCGCCGTGGTACTGTTCCTGCGCCGCGTGATGGAGAACACCCAGATACGCGAATACTCGGGACAGCTCGACGTCAACGAGGGCAACGACAGCCCGGTACACGAAGTGCTCGACATCGCACACGGCGTGAGCGTCTACGAGATCGACGGACCGTTCTTCTTCGGTATCGCCACCAAATTCGACGAGACCATGCGATCTACCATCGGCAACGACAAACCCAAGGTACGCATCATACGCATGCGCAAGGTTGCATTTGTCGACGCCACCGCCCTGCACAACCTCGAGATTCTAATCAAATCATCACAGAAAGAGGGCATACACGTCGTACTCTCGGGCGTAAGACCCAACGTACGCGAATCGCTTGAGCATGCCGGCATCGACAGACTCATCGGCGCCGACCATATCTGCGACCACATCACAAAAGCCGTAGTGATGGCCAACGCAATTGCCCGCGCATGAGTACGATACAAAAAGGTTTAAACGACATGAAAATTTAACATTTGCCTATTTGTTTGATATTCTGACGGTTGCATAATATGCGGTTAGAAAATTTCCAACATAGCGATAAAAAAAACGGCAAAAGTTTTCTCGTATCGAAAAATTGCATTACCTTTGTACCGTTTTTGAAGCACTAAACAATTGTTTAATCATTTAATCAAAAAAAAATGAAAAAGTTAGTTCTTTTACTTGCTGTCGCTTTCAGCGTATCAATGTTCTCTTGCGGCGGTTCTGACAAAAAGGCTGAGGCCGACACTGTAGCTGCTGACACCCTCGTAGCTGTTGAAGAGGTTGTTGAGGTAGTTGATACCGTAGCCGCTGACACTTTATCTGCTGAC
>JAUNGA010000010.1:6481-29886 GCA_030524765.1 Bacteroidales bacterium
AGCTGCTCCCGTTGCTGAATAATTTAAGCCCAGCATACAAGCACAGACAAGTCGACCCTTCGGGCCGACTTTTTTTATATCTGTAAACGTCGCAATTTCTGCCGGTGCCATTGTCACAGCCTCGCACGAGGCCTGACAATGGCATCGGCCGTGTGATCACTCATCACATCCCGAGCGATAATCGGGATCGAATACCGTATTGAGCACATGGGCCAACCGCAGACCGGCGCGCAACAACTGCTGTTCGATCACCGGCGTCCAGTTGGCGATATCATTATACATGATCTTATGCCCGGGCTGAAAATAGACATACACCCGGTCGCTCACCGATGCCGTCTGTCGGGCCCAGTCATCGATCCAGCCCGAGATTATCTCGGCCTGCTGCCCGGGTCTGGCGCGGTCGATCTGCTGCTGCCACTCGGTATAGCTCCACTTGTGGGCCGATTCGGGCAGCGACGAATCCCAGGCCGAATGCAGGTTGGTGTCGCGGTCAAAAAATTTCACCTTGATACGGTTGCCGCCCAGATCGGTGGCATGCCCCATGTGCATAGGCTGATGCAGATCGCCCATCACATGCACCACGATCTTGAGTGCAAGCGATTTCTGATCCGCCGTCGCGGCATTGTCGGCAAGCACCTCGAGCTGCCCCTTGAGAGCTGTGACGGCATCGCCGGCCGGATTGGCCGGCGCGCTCTCATAAGTGTCGCCGGCATCGATATTCTTGTAATGCCACGTCTTGGTATAGGCATAATCCATCTGATGGCTCGCATTGTCGAGCCAGTTGGCCCAATACACCATCGAGCGGCCGTCGAAGATTGAATCGACTGCCGCGCGTGCAGCCGGGGTAAGATGTTGCTCGGCGATATAGGCCGTCACGTCATGGCCTTTCTGACTCCATGCGCCGGCAGCGAGAGCCGCGGCGGCAAATACGATTGTCAAGAGATATTTTTTCATGGCTTATGATTATTTTACGCAAAGATAATAAATCTGTCAAAACCGGCAGTATTTTAGCCGTCGTGCTAAGTGATTTTTTTGTAACTTTGGGGTCATGAAATCATTGATTGCGACAATCCTTCCGGCCATCCTGCTCAGCGCCTGTTCTGACGACGGACCCGTCGGCGTCCCCGACCGCAGACTCGCTGCGTCAGCCGCCGAAATACTCGCCGACAAGCCCGGACCAAACCCCTATGACAGCCATCTCGACTCGGCGCCCGACGACAGATGCGTGCGACTGCGCGTGGCCCAGATCGGGCCGCTGCGACGGGCTTTCAACGACAGCAACTACATACACCTCGAGACTGCCCGCGCGCTGGGCATAAAACCCATCACAGGCGATGCCGACATATGGCGTCTGAGCCGCCCGGTCGTCAAGATCGAGTCGTGTCCCGAATATTTTGTCGACGAGCTCACCCACTCCTATCCCTATCTCGTGCCCGAGGCAGCCGGGCTGCTGAGCGAGATCGGGCGCAACTTCAACGATTCGCTGGCCGCACGCGGCGGCGGCCACTACCGCATCAAGGTCACCAGTGTGCTGCGCACCCCGGTGACAGTCAAGCGCCTGCGACGCGTCAACCGCAACGCCGTCGAAGAATCTACCCACAGCTTCGGCACGACCTTCGACATCAGCTATTCTAAATTTATCTGCGACAGCGACGAGGCACCGCACCGCACATTCGAAGACCTGAAGAATCTGCTCGGAGAGATACTCTACGACCTGCGTGCCAACGGACGTTGCTGGGTCAAATACGAGGCACGGCAGAGCTGTTTCCATATCACCGCACGCCAGCCCCGGGCTGCCGACAACACTATCGACTCATGACCGACAAGACCCTACATACGCCTCTGTGGCGCAAGATTCTGAAAGTCGCCGCATGGACGATCATGGCAATCATACTCGCCGTCATCGCCACGGGCATATGCGCCATCAGCCTGCTCGATCCGCCGCATCTCACGCCACTGGCCGAGAGAGTGGCTAACCGCATGCTCGATGCCGAGGTGCGACTGGGCCGCGCCGAGATCACCCTTGCCGGGCACTTCCCGTTTCTGCGGCTCGACGTCGACTCAGTGACTGTGCTGTCGGGGCCAATGCGCCGGTTGCACGGCGACCAACGCCGGGGTCTGCCTCAATGGGCCGACACATTGCTTACTCTCGAGCGGTTCTCGGGCGGTATAAATCTCATGGCGCTCGCCCACAACAAGATCGACCTGCACGACGTGACATTCACCCGCCCGGGCATCAATATCGCCACACTCAACGACTCTGTGAGCAACTATCTGATATACACTTCGACCGACACCACCGGGACCTCGTCGGGCTCTATGCCCAAAATCAGCATCAACCGTTTCGCCGTAGAACGTCCCCGGCCGATCAGATATCACAACGCACACACCGACGAGCATTTCGAGGTATATCTCAACTCAATCAACCTCGAAGGCTCGCAGGCGCCCACCTACTCGCTGTCGATGGGCGGACATGTCGAGTCGCCGTCTCTGGGCCTGTACAATCTCGAGCAGCTGCAGTTCGGCCTTGACGGCCACATGGGCTGGGATCCTGAAAAGCCCACCGAACTCGAGCTGCGGCAGTTCAGACTCCATGCCGACTTTCTTGACGCGCTGGTCGACGCACATGTCGATTTCGACCGCGATATCGTGGTGCGCGACTATAGCCTCGACCTCGGCCGCATGGGCATAGAGCGTATAACGCATCTGCTGCCCGACTCGCTCAAGACCGTCTACGGTCTGACTCCCGATAAATTCGACACCGACCTGACGGTCAGCTTCATGGCACGCTCGACCGGCCCGTTCAATCTCACCACCGACTCGCTGCCACACGCCGATATCACCCTCGAGATATCGCCCGGCAGTCTGCGCTACGGACACTCGCACTTCCGCAACGTCAGCGGCCGGCTCGGCGCCAGCCTGCGCGGCAACACGCTCGACTCGGCCATATTCACCGCCAGCGACCTCAACATCGCCGGGCCGGCCACCGATCTGACCGTCAACGGCTCAGTGACAATGATCACATCAGATCCCATAATAAAAGCGACACTCAAAGGCTCGACCGAACTGCTCAGACTGCCCGAACAACTGACACGGCTCTTCGGCGGATACCTGTCGGGCCGCATCACGGCCGACATAGCTCTTGAGGGCCGGCCGTCGATGTTCAGCCGCAACGGTTTCCACCGCCTGCGTGTCACCGGCGACATCGATGCCGACGACATATACTATCTGTCGGCCGACACCGCCAATATGGTCGATCTGCAGCATGCCTGCTTCAGATTCGGCACCAACAGCCGTGTAAAGACAACCGGCGGCATGGCCGACAGTCTGTTGACGGCCAGCATATCGGTCGACACGGCCAACGTACTGAGCAGCAACATATCGATGAGGTTCAGCGACGTGAAACTGGGCGTCGGTGCATCAAACCGGCGGCGCTCGGCCGACACGACCGTCATCGTGCCTATGGGCGGCAGACTCGAGGTCGGCGCATTCTATCTCACATCGATCAGCGACACCACGGTATTCAATCTGCGCGATGCCGGCGGCACCGTGCGCATGACACGCTTTGAGGGCGAAAGCCGTCGCCCGCAGTTTGATTTCGAACTGGATGTGCGCCGCATGGCCGCCGGAAACAAATCATCGAGGTTCATGCTCAGAGGATCGCACGTCAGGCTGCACGCCCACAAACTGCCGCCGCGCGAGATGCCGCGCCACATCAAGGCCACAGCCGACTCGCTGCATCAGATCTATCCTTATCTGCCGATGGATTCGGTCTACCGCTATGCCGTACGCAAGCACCGTCACCACCCGGGACAACGGCCGCGCGTGCATCCGCAATACACCGACGCCGAGACCGAGATTATCGACTGGGGCACGTCAAAGG
The DNA here is from genome assembly GCA_030524765.1 of Bacteroidales bacterium. GTDB lineage: Bacteria > Bacteroidota > Bacteroidia > Bacteroidales > Muribaculaceae > CAG-873. Next base: position 10,365 of record JAUNGA010000010.1, read on the forward strand.
CCCTGCGACGGCTGCTGCTGAGATGGAGCCTCGACGGTGAGGTGACAGCCGACCGGGCCGGATTGTTCACGCCCTACTTCCCGATACGCAACAGGGTGCGCGACTTCAACATCCGGTTCAACAACGACACCATCTACATGCAGAATGTGCGCTACAAGGCCGGGCACAGCGACTTCTTGCTGAGCGGCCGCATATCGAATCTCAAACGCGGATTCACATCGCGCGGATATCGCTCGCCGCTCAAGATCAATTTTGACATCGTCAGCGACACCATCGATGTCAACGAGCTTGCCAGCAGCACATTCAGAGGCGCCGCCTACGCAGCCGCCGACACAATGGGGCATCATGCCGCCCATAAGATGAATCTCGACGAGATCGAACACGCCGAAGACATCAGCGACGAAAAATTCGAGAAAGAGATAGGCAGATATGTCGCCGGCGCGCCCGACTCTGTCGCGCCGTTGCTGATACCGCGCAATATCGACCTACGTCTGGATCTCAGGGCCGACAATGTGCTCTACTCCGACCTCACGTTCCACGATTTCACAGGCGAGTTGCTGGCCTACGAAGGCGCTGTCAACCTGCATCATCTTACAGCCCGGTCAGATGTGGGCGACCTGAATATGTCGGCGCTCTACTCGGCGCCGTCGGCCCGCGACCTGAAATTCGGGTTTGGCCTGCAGGTCAACGATTTCAAGATCGACCGATTCACACGCCTGGTGCCTGCAATCGATTCCATCATGCCACTGCTGCACGACGTGAGCGGCATGATAAACGCCGACATCGCCGCCACCTGCGACATCGACAACCGCATGAACCTGCTGCTGCCGACACTCACCGCCGCCATAAAGCTCGAGGGCGACTCGCTGGCGCTGATCGATAAAGAGACCTACCGCACGATCGGCAAATGGCTGCTGTTCAAGGACAAGCAGAGCAACATCATCGACCACATGAATGTCGAGGTGATCGTGCGCGACAACGAGATGCAGCTCTATCCCTTTGAGTTCTTTATCGACCGTTATAAATTAGGTGTGCAAGGCTACAACGATCTGGCACTGAACTTCAACTACCATATCGCCGTGCTCAAATCGCCCATTCCGTTTAAATTCGGCATCAACATATCGGGTAACCCCGACAAATACAAGATCAGGCTGGGCAAAGCACGGTTCAACACAAATCAGGCAGCCCGCACGGTATCGATAGTCGACACCGCCAGAGTCAATCTGCTGCGTCAGATCGAGAATATATTCCGTCGAGGCGTGAGCGGGTCGCGTTTTGCCAATATCGACATCAGCCACACGCCCACAGCGGCCTCGATCGACATAAATGCCGACACCATCAGCCATGCCGATTCGCTGCTGTTCATACAAGAGGGGCTGATACCGGCCCCCGTCGTGCCCGACAACGGCGACACGCCCGGCAAAGACAAGAAAAAAAAGGCCCCAAAGGCAAAAAGAATAAAAACAAAAACGGCGGGACATCGGCCGTGATACGCGACAACGGACTGTTGCCCGAACGGCTTTATGCCCTGCGGCCAAAACAGGACCTCTGAACAATGACTATTATGAGCCATACCCAATACAATCTCACACAACTGGCCGAGGCCATGATGGCGCACAGTCCGTCGGGCCGCATCAAGGCCGCGCTGATCGACATGGACGGCACTCTGTATGACTCGATGCCCAACCATGCCCGCGCATGGACACGGCTGATGCATGAGGCCGGCATCGAATGCACCGACCGCGAGTTCTTCATGCTCGAAGGCTCGACCGGCGCCAACACCATTGACCTTATGATACGCCGCCAATGGGGACGGCCGGCCACCGACGCCGAGAAACGCGACATGTATGCACTCAAAGCCAAATACTTTGTCGAACTGCCGCCTGTGGGCCCGATGCCGGGTGCCCGCGAGATGGTCGACAGCCTGATCGCACGCGGCATCACGACGGTGCTCGTGACCGGTTCGGGACAAAACTCGCTGCTGAGCCGTCTCGACCGCGACTTCCCGGGGGCCTTTCCGGCAGACCGCCGTGTCACGTCGGCGTCTGTGACACACGGCAAGCCCCACCCCGAACCGTTTCTCAAAGGCCTTGAGCTGGCAGGGGTGAGCGCAGGCCACGCGATCGGCATCGACAACGCTCCGCTTGGCGTGGCGTCTGCACACGCGGCAGGCATCACTACCGTGGGTGTGGTAACAGGCCCGGTGCCATGCGAGGCTCTGCGCGACAAGGGTGCCGACGTCGTATTTAATTCGATGTGCGATTGTGCAAAAATCCTTCCTGAATTGTTAGATATAATGGAAACCTTAAAAAAGCGTACATTATGAATCAGAAGCTTATATTTACCAATCTTGTCGGCAAGGCCATCGACGACCTGGTCGACGAGCTCGGCAATCCCGCCACCTATGTTATCGTCGACGTAAACACCGCACAATACGTGCTGCCGACCCTGACAGAGCAGACACACGCGGTGCAGAACGCGCATGTCATCACAATCAAGGCAGGCGACGTAAACAAAAACCTCGATTCGGTGCAGACCGTGTGGAAAGCCCTGCACGACGCAGGAGCGACCCGCAATTCTGTCATAATCAACGTCGGCGGCGGTGTGGTGACCGATCTGGGCGGCTTTGCGGCCGCTACATTCAAACGCGGCATTCAGGTCATCAACGTGCCCACCACCCTGCTCGGCGCGGTCGACGCGTCGGTCGGCGGCAAGACCGGCATAAACTTCAACGGATATAAAAACGAGATCGGATCGTTCACCGAGCCGCTCGCATCCATCATATCTACAGCATTTTTTGTGACCCTGTCGCAGCAAGAGCTGCTGTCGGGCTACGCCGAGATGCTGAAACACGGGCTGCTCGAAAACCGCGAGGAGCTCGACACACTGCTGGCCTACAGCGTGGTGTATCCGATATTCGACCCCGAGAGACTGCTCGAGCTGCTGCGCCGCAGCGTAGCCGTGAAGCAGCGTATTGTCGAACAGGATTTCACCGAGACAGGCTTGCGCAAAGCCCTCAATCTCGGACACACCATCGGCCATGCGTTCGAGTCGCTGGCATTGCGGCGCCAGTCACCCATACCCCACGGATATGCCGTTGCATGGGGATGTGTCGTGTCGCTGGTGCTGTCGCATCTCAAACTCGGTTTCCCGTCAGACGTTCTGCACAAATTCGCACAGTATGTCCGCACCAACTACAACGCATTTGATTTCAGCTGCGACGATTATCCCGCACTGATCGAGTTCATGCGTCACGACAAAAAGAATATGACTCAGGACGAGATCGCGTTCACGTTGCTGGCAGACGTCGGTGACCCGCGCGTCAACACCGTGGTCGAGCCCGACGACATCAGATCGGCACTCGACATATACCGCGACTTAATGGGAATATAATATTATGTTAGGAGCAATCATCGGAGACATCGCCGGTTCGTCGCAGGAATTCGACAACCTTATGACATATGGGTTTGGAATGTTTCAGCCCTACGATTCATATACCGACGACACCATCTGTACCGTCGCCACGGCCGACGCCATCCTCAAAGACGAGCCATATGGCGACGCCACACGCCGGTGGTGCAGGGCCTATCCGGCGCCGATGGGTGCCTATGGCTCAATGTTTGCCGAGTGGATATTCAAAGACGATGCCAAACCATACGGCAGCTGGGGCAACGGCTCGGCAATGCGCGTAAGCCCCGTGGGGCATGCGTTCAAGACCGATGACGAGATAATCGGCCAGGCCACGGCGTCGGCCGCATTCTCTCACAATCATCCCGAGGGCATAAAGGGCGCTGTAGCCGTGGCTCTGGCCGTGCGCCGTCTGCTCGACCACAAAGGCAAGGAGGGCGCCGAACAGATCGTGAGGCAATACTATGGCGACGGATGGGCCGACATGCCTCCACAGCGCGGCGGGTTTCTGGCCGACTGCATGAGGTCGGTGCCGCTGGCGTTCAGACATCTGCTTGACAGCACATCATTTGAGGACGCGCTGCGGCGTACAATCGCCTACGGAGGCGACACCGACACCATGAGTGCCATTGTCGGCGCGATGGCCGAGCCATTGTGGGGAATTCCCGCATGGATGGAGGCCAAGGCCCGCACTTATCTGCCCGACAGGATGCTGCAGGTACTCGACGCCTTTACAAACAAATATCCATCAACCATTATCTACTGACAACATGGCAAAAGTAGCCAAGACCAATGTCGCGCGTCTGCTCGACAAGGCCAAAATCGATTACGAACTCATACCATATAAGGTCGACGAGAACGACCTCGCGGCCACGCACGTGGCCGACGAGCTCGGCGAAGACATAGCCACGGTGTTCAAGACTCTTGTGCTCACCTCAGGTCCGGGACACTTCTTTGTGTGCGTGATTCCCGGAGACAAAGAGGTCGACCTCAAGAAAGCAGCCAAAGCGGCCGGTGTCAAAAAGGCCGAAATGCTGCCGATGAAAGAGCTTCTGCCACTCACCGGATACATCCGCGGCGGCTGCTCGCCTATAGGCATGCGCAAGCCTTTCCCCACATTCTTTCATTCGACTGCCAACGACTATCAGACAATATATGTGAGCGCAGGCGTGCGCGGCCTGCAACTGCGCATCGCGCCGGCTGACCTGATCAACTACGTAGGCGCCACGGCGACTGATCTCATCAAGGACTGATCATGAATACTTTTGGAAACATATTCCGTCTGACCACAGCCGGGGAGAGCCATGGACCGGCACTCACAGGGATAATCGACGGCATGCCGGCGGGCGTGCTGGTCGACATCGAGTCTATTGACCGTTTTATGGCCAGACGCGCGCCCGGCAGACAGCCCGGCATAACGTCTCAGCGCAAAGAAGCAGATCATGTGAGAATACTGTCGGGGGTATTCGAGGGCATGACCTTAGGCACACCGATAGGATTCACCATCGATAATACCGACTGCCGCCCCGCGGATTACGAACACCTGCGGCATACATTCCGCCCGTCGCATGCCGACTATACCTACACGGCCAAATATGGCGTGCGCGACCACCGCGGCGGAGGCCGCGCCTCGGCACGCGAGACGGCCACCCGTCTCGTGGCGGGAGCGTTTGCTCTGGCGGCCCTGCATCAGCTGGGAATATCGGTGTGGGCGTTCTCGTCGCAGATCGGCAATGTGAAGATAAACCGTCCGCTCGACGAACTCGACATCAGCGAATCAATATATGAGACGTCGATGTACTGCCCCGACGCCGAAACCAACAGACGCATGGAATCTCTCGTCAGACGCACACATGAGGCCGGCGACACCGTCGGCGGCATAGTGACGTGCGTGATACAGGGACTGCCGGCGGGAATCGGCGAACCTGTATTCGGCAAATTCCAGAGCATGCTGGCATCGGCGATCATGAGCATCAATGCTGTCAAAGGATTTGACTATGGGATGGGATTTGACGGAGTAAGCCGTTTCGGCAGCGAGATGAACGATCCGTTTGCAATCGACACCAACGGCCGCATCACTACTGTCACCAACCATTCGGGAGGCATACAGGGCGGCATCACAAACGGGCGCGCCGTGGTGTTCCGTGCGGCATTCAAGCCGATTGCCACTCTTATGCGTGAGATCCGTACGATCGACGACCGCGGCAACACAGTCGTGCTGCCCGCCCGCGGACGTCACGACGTATGCGCCCTGCCTCGTGCAGTGCCCGTAGTGCACAGCATGGCCGCCATAGCGACACTCGACGCCGTGCTGATGCACCGTTGCAGTCATATATGATATGAATCTAAAAAAACTCCAATCATGAGAATCGCATTCTTCAGCTTATTCGCCACGCTATGCGCAATCGTCGCCATCGCCATCACGCCACGTGAGGCATTCAACCGCATCGCCGGTCTGCCGGGCATGCCGGCTGTGGTGACCGCGCCCTCGGCAGGCGAAGACACACAGTTTGACATCCGCGACATCAGTATCGCTGTAGTTCCCGAATTATCACGTGCCGGCATAGATAGCCTCGCGCCCGCACTCAACGCAGTCATAGACAGTGTCGAATCTGAATATGTGCTGACCCGGTTAGATACGCCCGACGCTTTCGTCACCATTGCCGCACGGCCCGATTCAGCTGACAGATATGACATGCTGGTATTTGTGATCAACCAACCCGATTCGGCCTACGACAAGGGCACAATTGCGGCAATAAACGGCAATATCGGCCTGACAGCCTTCAATACGATTGCCAATGCGCGCGTCGACACCACCGAGGGCCGTACCCGCATAATCGACTCGGAAAATCCCGATTTCTCGATCGTAAATTTCTAAAAGCCTAAATATCTGAGAAGGCTATAGATATGCGCCACGCCACGGCCACCGTGACGGGTGTAAAAGGCAAAAAAACGCCATAGATGTCGTCTCAGACCCGAAGTATCGTCAATGATCCTGCGGACATAATCGCCCGATGCGGCATCGTGCCGAGCCCAGGTCAGAGCCATCAGGATACGCATCAGATCGACCCAATGTCTTGTGTCGGCAGGCATAGTGCGCTGCATAGCGTCAAGCGCGATATGCATTGACTGCAACCTGCCGGATCTTGCAGTCATTATCGAACTCTCAGACTCGAGGATCGTGAGTGTGATCTCAGGACCGGCATATCTGATACAGGGATTCAATGCCAGCAGACGCATGCCAAGCTCGGCATCATCGAACATCGCGGCATCATCAAGCCAGCCGCCGGCTCGGCGGAACAACGAAGTGCGGGCCATGTAACGGACTGTGCCGAACATGCTATGAAATAAATTATTATAAATAAAGTCGCGCTGATAAAAACGTCTTAATTTCTGTTTTCCGTTTTTAGTCTTCAGTACATAATCCCAACCTACTACATCCACATCGCTATCAGCTTCTGACATGGCTCTTGCTATATGACCGGGAGCCATCAGGTCATCTGAATCAAAGAACATGGTCCATTCAGTCTCGACCGCGTCAAGGCCTTTGTTGCGTGCGCGACAAGCTCCGGGCCGCGGCTCTGACAACACCGACACCATAAAGTCCTTATCGCGGTGTCGTGATGCCCAGTCTGTAATGACATCAAGGGTCGAATCAGTCGAGCCGTTGTCGACAACAATCAGCCTGACCGGACGATAGGTCTGTTCGGCAATACTGTCGAGAGTACGACAGACTATACCGGCGCGATTCCGCACCGGCACGACTACCGTTATGGAGTCCCGGCAATCTTTTGATTCTGTTTTCATTTCGATACAAAAATAATGCTTTTTATCGAGTTTTTCGTAATTTTGTCATCATGGAAAAGACATTAACTCTGGATGTTTTAATAAGTACTGTCGGAAATAAAGGTCTGGAACGTGCAAAAAAAGTCATACAGCAGCCGATGGATGATATACGATATATCATATCATGCCAAATACCGGATAATGATACAGAGATAAATGTACCTGACGAACTGCGCGACCGAGACGATGTATCTGTATATCTCATAAATGGCAGAGGACTGTCAAAAAACAGAAATAACTGTTTAAGACATTCGAGATCAGATATAGCGCTTATCGCAGACGATGATATAGAATATACACCAACCGCGTTTAAAGACATTATCGAATGTTTCATGAACAATCCGTCTTGCGAAATCGGGTTATTCAGATATTCCGGAGCTGACAACAAAACATACCCCGAGGGAATGATCAATGTCAGAAAGAAATTACCCGGGCACCATTATGTATCTTCAATCGAGATCGCTATAAGAAAATGCCCTAACACCCGACCTTTGATCTTTGATGAGGATTTCGGACTGGGAGCGCCAATATTTCAAAGCGGAGAAGAGTCGCTATTCATCTGGAATGCTATCCGCAGCGGGGTCAATATAATTATGTTCCCTTTTGTAATCTGCAATCATCAGGATCAGACTACAGGTTTGGCACAAATCGACAAACCCGGAGTATTAAGAGCTCAGGGGGCCTGCATGGCCATCATGTATCCGCTTACTTTCATTCCAAGAGTTATATTAAATGCCTATTACCTTAAAAAACAGGGTCGGTCATTTATAACATCAATGAAATATATGATTGACGGGGCTCTTAAAGTAAATATTATAGCAAAGCGAAGAAGGCCAAAGAGGTAAATCGGTATATTTTTCGCGGCTTGGTGACCCTATGGCGCTGTTTGAGCGTTACTTTTTTGTAACTTTGCACTATAAAGAGCATAAAACACAATGAAAGATCTCATCATAAGCCGCGAAACGACTGAACGCGCCGTGCTGGTCGGTCTCATCACCGAACGCCAGGACGAGGCGCATGCCCTTGAGTATCTCGACGAGCTGGCCTTTCTGGCCGACACAGCCGGCGCGGTGACCGTAAAGACATTCACGCAGAAGCTGCCCTACCCCAACCCGCGCACATTTGTCGGCACGGGCAAGCTAAACGAGATAAAAGAGTATGTCGAGCAGAACGACATAGGCATGGTCATATTTGACGATGACCTGACCACCAAGCAGGTGTCGAATCTTGAAAAGGAACTGCAGGTAAAGATCCTTGACCGCACCAGCCTGATTCTTGACATATTCGCACGCCGCGCACAGACCGCCAACGCCAAGACTCAGGTCGAACTGGCCCAATATCAGTATCTGCTGCCGCGACTGACCCGACTGTGGACGCACCTCGAACGCCAGCGCGGCGGTATCGGTATGCGCGGCCCGGGCGAGACACAAATAGAGACCGACCGCCGTATCATCCTCGACAAGATCGCCCGTCTGAAAGAGGAGTTGCGCGCCATCGACAAGCAAAAGTCAATACAACGCAAAAACCGCGGCAAACTGACCCGCATCGCTCTGGTGGGATACACCAACGTGGGCAAGTCGACATTGATGAACCTCCTGAGCAAGAGCGACGTCTTTGCCGAGAACAAGCTGTTTGCGACTCTCGACACAACGGTGCGCAAGGTGACTATCGACAATCTGCCGTTTCTGCTGACCGATACGGTAGGATTCATACGCAAGTTGCCCACCCATCTGGTCGAGTCGTTCAAGTCGACGCTCGACGAGGTGCGCGACGCCGATATTCTCGTGCATGTGGTTGACATCTCCCATCCCAATTTCGAGGAACAGATCGAGGTTGTCAACCAGACTCTGCGCGACGTGTGCGGCGGTGCCGACAAGCCTGTCATACTTGTATTCAACAAAGTCGACGCTTACAAATACACTCCGAAAGACGATGACGACCTGACGCCGGCGACGCGCGACAATGTGTCGCTCGACGAACTCAAGGCCACATGGATGGCCAAGATGGCCGATAATTGTGTCTTTATCTCTGCCAGGGAGGGCATAGGCATCGACGAGCTCAAACGCATGCTTTATGACAAGGCCAGAGAGGTGCATCTGACACGATTTCCCTATAATGACTTTTTGTATCAGACCTACGATGATCTGTCAGAAGAGAAATGATACACAAAAGGCCGCGGGATCAGGTTTCCGCGGCCTTTTTGTATATCATTGTCTGTAGTTTATCTGACAAGCGACATACCTTTCTCGATAGCCTGCTCGTTGAGCGGGATGAGGTGGTGATGACGCTCGGGAAGTGTCTTGCGCAGTCCTTTGATGACGGCGTCGACCGGAACGACATGCCGCAGGCCAAGCAGGGCGCCGAGCAGAATCATGTTGTAGGTCTTTGAATTCTGAAGCTCGATAGAAGCCTGCATCGCATCGACCGACACAACGGTGATGTCGGTGCGTGTGGGCAGATGGTGAATGCCCGAGGGGTCGTAGATAAGCGTGCCGCCGGGTTTCACTTTACTCTCGAATTTGTCGAGGCTCTGCTGGTTGAGGATTACAGCTGTATCGTATGCGTCGAGCACAGGCGAGCTGATGGGCGAGTCGCTGAGGATTACGGTGACGTTGGCCGTACCGCCTCGCTGCTCGGGACCATAGGCGGGCATCCATGTCACCTCCATATCGTTCATGAGTCCGGCATAAGCCAGAATTTTACCCATCGACAGCACACCCTGGCCGCCGAAACCGGCGATTATGATTTCTTCTTTCATGATCAGATATTTTTTAGGTCTCCCAGGGGATAACGTTCAAACATGTGTTCGGCCATCCATTCGTTTGACTTGGCAGGTGACATCTTCCAGCCGGAGTTGCAGGTCGACACGACCTCGACAATCGATGTGCCCTTGCCGTCGAGCGCGTTCTGAAACGCTTTTTTGATGGCGGCTTTGGTCTTGCGCACGGCAGCAGGAGTGTGCACGGCCTGGCGAGTCACATAGCATGTACCGTCGAGCGGTGCGAGCAGCTCGGTGATGCGCAGCGGGTGGCCGTTGAGGTCGGCGCGGCGGCCATAGGGTGTGGTCGCGGTCTTCATGCCCAGAAGTGTCGTCGGAGCCATCTGACCGCCGGTCATACCATATATGGCATTGTTTATAAATATTATCGCGATGTTCTCGCCACGGTTGGCGGCGTGTATGGTCTCGGCGGTGCCGATCGCGGCCAGGTCGCCGTCGCCCTGATAGGTGAAGACGAGGCGACCGGGGTTAAGACGGCTGAGTGCAGTGGCAACAGCCGGCGCACGGCCATGGGCAGCCTCGACCCAGTCGACGTCAATATAGTTGTAGGCAAATACGGCACAGCCCACCGGAGCGACACCGATGGTCTTGTCTTCGAGCCCCATCTCATCGATGAGCTCGGCAATTATGCGGTGTACCACGCCGTGGCTGCAACCGGGGCAATAGTGGGTATTGCGGTCGTCGAGCAGACGCGGACGTGCGTAAACTTTATTTTCGGGTTTTATAATGTCTTCGGGTTTCATGGCTGAGCGATCATTTAAGTTCAGGGAAATCGGTCTTTAGCGCGTCGAGCACCTCGGCGGGGTTGGGAATCATGCCGCCCATGCGGCCGAAGTGATATACCGGCACGCGACCGTCCACGGCCAGGCGCACATCCTCGATCATCTGGCCGGCGTTGAGCTCGACCACCAGCATGCCTTTGACACGTCCGGCAAGATCAGAGATCGCTTTTTTGGGGAAAGGCCACAGGGTGATTGGACGCAGCAGACCGATCCTGATGCCGGCCGCGCGGGCGTCTTCGATAGCTTTGAGACATATGCGGGCCACCGAGCCGAAGGCAACGATCAGATACTCGGCATCGTCGGTGTAATATTCCTGATACCGCACCTCGTTGGCCTCGATTTCGGCGTATGTGCGCTGGAAACGGTGGTTGTTCTCCTCCATCTTGGGCGAATCCATCTCAAGAGAGGTTATGACGTTGCGATGGCCGCGGCCATGCTTGCCGGTGACGGCCCAGGGGCACTGCTCGGCGATCTCGGCGTCGGTGCGACGTTTACGGAAGGGAGGCAGGACCACTTTCTCCATCATCTGTCCCACGATGCCGTCGGCAAGAATCATTGCCGGAGTGCGGTATTTGAATGCGAGGTCAAAACCGAGCGCGACAAAATCGGCCATCTCCTGCACGGTAGCCGGCGAGAGCACGATGAGGTGATAGTCGCCGTGTCCGCCGCCTTTGGTCGCCTGGAAATAATCGGCCTGCGAGGGCTGGATCGTGCCCAGGCCGGGGCCTCCGCGCATCACGTTGACGATAAGCGCAGGCAGCTCGGATGCCGCAATATAGCTGATGCCCTCCTGCTTGAGGCTGACGCCCGGCGACGACGACGATGTCATGACGGCTTTGCCAGATGCAGCGCCGCCGTAAACCATATTGATGGCAGCGACCTCGCTCTCGGCCTGCAGCACGACCATGCCGGTGGTCTCCCAGGGCATTTCTTCTTCGAGAGTCTCGAGGACCTCGGACTGCGGAGTAATAGGGTAGCCGAAATAGCCGTCGACGCCATAGCGGATTGCCGCATGGGCGATGGCCTCGTTACCCTTCATGAGTTTAACTTCTTCCATATCGCAGAGGGCTTTTAAGAGTTAGTGTCGACTTTGACGCGGTAAACTTCGATGCATCCGTCGGGACATACCATCGCGCACGACGCACAACCGATGCAAGCCTCGGGATTTGCCGGGAAGGCAAAGTGATAGCCACGGTCATTGACTTCTTTGGGCTGGAGCAGCAACACGTCGGTCGGACAGGCGACCACACACAGGTCGCAACCCTTGCAACGGTCCCGGTCGATTGTGACAGCTCCGACAACTTTAGCCATAGTCTGTAATTTTAGGGTTATGATAAGGTTAACGATGCGCAAAGCCACATAAACAGGCTGAGCGCATCGCAAAGATAATCATATTTTCGATAAAAACCGCATTATGGCGCAAAAGTTTTGGGCAATTTGCCAAAAACTTTTTTATCGCGCTCCGAGCGACTGCATGTCGACGAGACGGCGGTAATGGCCGTTGCGGGCCATGAGTTCGTCGTGTGTGCCCGCCTCGGCGATACGTCCCTCATGCATGACACAGATAAGGTCGGCATTGCGTATGGTCGAGAGCCGGTGGGCGATGACGATGGTGGTGCGGTCGCGCATCAGGCGGTCGAGAGCCTGCTGCACGAGCACTTCGCTCTCAGAGTCGAGGGCCGATGTAGCCTCGTCGAGGATGAGTATTGGCGGATTCTTGAGAATGGCGCGTGCAATCGACAGGCGCTGCCGCTGGCCGCCCGACAGACGGCATCCGCGGTCGCCGATGACGGTGTCGTAGCCCTGCTCTGAGGCGACGATAAATTCGTGGGCATTGGCGATGCGTGCCGCGGCCTCGACCTGCTCGACGGTGGCATTGGCCACGCCGAAGGTGATGTTGTTGTAGAATGTGTCGTTGAACAGAATTGCATCCTGGTTGACATTGCCCATCAGAGCCCGCAGATCGTGTACGCGCATACGCCTGATGTCGATGCCGTCGATTGTGACCGATCCCGACGCGACGTCGTAGAACCGCGGCAGCAGGTCGGCCAGAGTGGTCTTGCCCGAACCCGACTGCCCCACGAGGGCCACAGTCGATCCGGCCGGAATGTGCAGCGACACGTCGTGGAGCACCTCGCGCGGGCCATAGCTGAACGAGATATTGTTGTAGTCGATGCCTTTGGCGACCACGGGCAGCGATACCGGCTCGGCAGGATCGCATATGGGATTGCGGGTGTTGAGTATCTTGTCGATGCGCTCCATCGAGGCAAGGCCTTTCTGTATCGAGTAGGCCGCCTTCGAGAGCTCTTTGGCGGGGTTGATGATGCTGTAGAATATCACCATATAATATATGAATGAGGCAGCATTCATCTGCGATGCGCCCGACAGTATCAGACTGCCGCCAAACCACAGGATGATCGATATGGCCATCGTGCCGAGGAACTCGCTCATGGGGTGGGCCAGCGACTGACGACGTGCCACACGATTTGAAATGTTGTAAAACACCTGATTCTCGGCATGAAAACGGCGTTTGACCTTATCCTCGGCGTTGAAGGCCTTGATGATGCGCAGACCGCCGAGGGTCTCCTCGATGTTGGCCATCAGCACACCCCACTGGTTCTGTCCCTCAAGCGACTGACGTTTGAGGCGTTTACCCACACGCCCCATGACGACACCGGCGAGCGGCAGCAGAATGAATACAAATATGGTCAATTGCCACGAGATCATGATCATCATGCCCAGACATACGACAATCATGACCGGATTTTTGAACATCATGTCGAGCGATGCCATGATCGAGTTCTCGATCTCGGCCACATCGCCGCTCATACGGGCCATGACGTCGCCCTTGCGCTCTGAAGTGAAGAACGATATTGGCAGGGCCGTAATCTTGTCATATACAAAATTGCGCAGATCGCGCACTATGCCCGAACGCAGCGGTATGATAAAGTAGGAACTGAGAAACGTGGCGCCGGTCTTCAGGCCGGTCATCACGACGAGGGCGGCTGCAAGCAGGGCGAGTGTGGTCTCGGGGCCGAAGGCGCGTATCGATTCCTGTGTATAATAATAGAAATTATTGACAATCACCTCTTTGAGCGATCCGTCGCCGAGCGGAATGAACTCGTAGGTGGCCTCGCGTATCTTGAAGAGCATCTCGAGGATGGGGATGATGAGGGCAAACGAGAAGAGCGTCAGCACAGCCGCGAGTATGTTGAAGAATATGTTGAGAAACAGATACTTCTTGTAAGGCGGCACAAAACGGCGCAGTATTTTTATGAAATCTTTCATTGCTTGGGAAGTGTGATTGGAAGTGCAAATTTACGATTTTTTATCTGTTAAATTGACGACACATACGTATTATTAGCTGAATTGTTGTTAACTTTGCCCTGATTTTCGCAAATAGACCGCAATTGAGAAAGTTTCTGCTATATATCATCGCATTGTGCGTGCTGCCCCAGATCGCGACTGCGGTCGGCTCGTGGGTCGGCGCCCCTGATGATGCGCCTGCCGACTCGCTGCCTGACAGCGGTGTGCGTGCTGTCGCAGAGAGCATAGCCGAGACAATCAGCGGGCAGATGATGCCCGCGGCAGATGATGCCGACACGTCCTATATGCCCGACAGCCCGGCCGACACGCTGCCCGGCGCAGTGGCCGACACGCTGCCATATACGGCCCAGGCCGATACGTTCACACCTTATCTGCGCCCAGTGCTGAGCAAGGTCGACCTCGAGACATCGGTAGATTTCTCGTCGAGCGACTCAATGCTGATCATCAGACGCGACTCGGCATTCATGTACGGCAACAGTACGGTCAAATACGGCGATATAAGCCTTAAGGCCGCCAATATCGAGATGGATCTGCCCGGCAGCACCGTCTATGCCGTGGGTGTGCCCGACTCGCTTGGCGAGATGACCGGCACGCCGGTGTTTGACGAGGGCGGCGACCAATATGAGGCCGCCACGATGCGCTACAATTTCAAGACCGAGAAAGGTTTCATCACCAACGTGGTGACACAGCAGGGCGAGGGCTATCTGACCGGCGGCATGACCAAGAAAGAGGTCGACGGCACATATTACATCGCCAACGGCCGCTATACCACCTGCGACGACCACGAGTGCCCCCACTTCTATTTCAATCTCACCAAGGCCAAAGTGCGTCCGGGCAAGAATATAGTCACGGGCCCGGCATATATGGTGCTGGCCGGCCTGCCGCTGCCGCTGGCGGTGCCGTTCGGCTACTTCCCGTTCACGTCAGACTATGCCTCGGGCATACTGGTGCCGTCGTTCGGCGACGACTACCAACGAGGATTCTATCTGCGCGAGGGCGGCTACTATTTCGCGATCAACGACAATATCGACCTGGCTCTGACGGGCGAGATCTACACGAAGGGCTCGTGGGGTCTGTCGGCACAATCGACCTATACCAAGCGATATAAATATTCGGGCAACTTCAACATCAGCTACCTCAAGTCGATCTACGGCGAGAAGGGTTCGCCCGACTACTCGGCCCAGACCAACTTCCAGATACTGTGGAGCCACTCGCAAGACAGCAAGGCCAATCCCAACATGAGCCTGTCGGCAAGCGTCAATTTCACGACCTCGGGTTATAGCCGCAACGATCTCAATTCGTACTATTCGAGCGCGTTTACAGAGAATACCAAGAGCTCGACGGTCAACATGACCTACCGCTTCCCGGGCACCAAATGGTCGCTGTCGACAACGATGAATGTGTCGCAGCGTACGCAGGACTCAACTCTGGCGGTATCGTTCCCGAACGTCACAGTGACAATGTCGCAGCTCTATCCGTTCAAGCGCAAGCGCGCGGCCGGCGCCGAGAAGTGGTATGAGAAGATACGTATATCGTACTCGGGTCAGTTCCAGAACTCACTGACAGCCAAGCAAGACGAGTTTTTCAAAAAAAGTCTGATCAAGGACTGGCGCAACGGCATGCGCCACAACATACCGATCTCGGCGACGTTCAACGTGTTTCAGTACTTCAACCTTACGCCGAGCATCAACATCACCGACCGTATGTACACGAGCAAGGTGCGCCGCCAATGGGACCCGAATGCCTCGGTAGAGGTGTGCGACACATCATACAGTCTCTATAACGTCTATGACTTCCAGGCCTCGGTGTCGCTCGACACCAAGCTGTACGGTTTCTGGCGTCCGATCGGCCCGTTGGCCAAGAAAGTGAAGATGATACGCCATGTGGTGACGCCGTCGGTGTCATTCTCGGGCGCACCTGATTTCGGCTCTGATTTCTTTGGATATTATGGCCAGTACCAATATACCGACTCGCGCGGCGTGCAGCAGACCAAGCGCTACAACTACTTCCCGAACTCACTCTTCGGTGTGCCGTCGGAGGGCCGCAACGGCTCATTGTCGTGGGGCATCGCCAACAACCTCGAGATGAAGGTGGCGACCAACGACTCGGTCGGCGAAAAGAAGATATCGCTCATCGAGAATCTCAACATCACGCAGAGCTACAATTTCGCGGCCGACTCTCTGAACTGGTCGAACATCAACACCTCGCTGCTGCTCAGACTCACAAAGGGATTCAATCTCAACCTGCAGGCGACATGGGATGTCTATACATACCAGCTCAACGCGTCGGGACAGCCGGTGCGCGTCAACATCCCCCGCTGGAAGGCCGGCAAGGGCATAGGCCGACTGTCGAGTACGGGCACATCGTTCAGCTATACGTTCAATAACGATACGTTCAAACGCAAGAATAAAGACAACAAGGACAACAAAGGCAACAACAACAGCCAGGGCGACAACTTTGACTCGCAGCCGCCGTCAGGTGCCGAGCACGACCAGCAACTCGAGGACGATGCCTCGGGAGGCGGAGATCTGGACATGTCGCCCGACGGCTATATGCACTGGACGGTGCCGTGGAGTCTGACGTTCAACTACTCGATAGGATATGCCTACGGCGAGTTCAACAAGAAGAAGATGGAGTATGACCCGCGCATTACCCAGAATCTGAGTCTGTCGGGCTCGATCAGGCCGACAAAAAACTGGAACTTCTCGTTCTCGGCGTCATACAATTTTGACACACACCGTCTCGCGTATATGAACTGTAACATCTCGCGCGACCTACACTGTTTCACGATGCGTGCAAGTTTTGTGCCTGTGGGGCCCTACAAGAGCTATACGTTCAATATCGCTGTCAAATCGTCGATGCTCAGCGACCTGAAGTATGACAAGCGCTCGTCGGTGGCCAATGGCGTAGACTGGTATTGACACACCGGCACCGCGGCCTGACGCCTAACGTCTGATCGGTGCGTGGAGAATGTAGGGAAGAGGCGAACGCATGACGACGGGGAATTTGTCGGCGGCGCGCAATTCGACGATGGCCCGGGCCGCCTCGGTATCGGTGTCGTGCGACGACAATATGATATAATAATAAGGCTCGCCCGTCTGGACGATGAAAGCACGCGGATAGCCGTTGTCGGCGAGACGATTGCGCAGCGATTGCGCGTTGAACAGCTGTTTGAACTGCCCCACAACCACATTGTAGGGTCTGAGATACTCGCGAATGCCGCCGCCATCCTCAGTGACCGAGACCATACGTGTCTTGACGTCGAAGGTCTGTCCGTCGAAGGTGAGCTGACGGGTGTCGATGCTGCGGCGCTGTCCGCCATAGATGGTCGAGTCGATATCAGTGCGGTTCTCGACGGCGCGCTCATATGCCGCGCGATAGTTGGCCTCTGAGGTCTTGCAGCCGCCGACGGCAATGACCGCCAGCAGAGCCACCGGGATGAGAGATTTTTTCATGTCGTTATAACAATGCTACGTCATATTTTGATTTTGCCGAGCTCGATAACCTCGAGATCGCGCAGATCGGCACCGTCGATGACAAGACGCAGCAGTGTGCGCTCTTTCTGCCATCCGTGCCATCCGGCCGCGCCGGGATTGATGTGCAGCAGGTCGAGCTCACGGTCATACATGACCTTGAGTATGTGGCTGTGCCCCGAGATCATGATCCTGGGACGGGCGTCGATGAGCATACGCCGCACGCCGGGCGCATATCGCCCGGGATAGCCGCCGATGTGCGTCATCCACACACCGACGTCCTCGACCTGCCACGACTGTATCTCGGGGCAACGGCGTGCGACAATGCCGTGGTCGATATTGCCTCTGACAGCCACGACCGGAGCTATAGCCTCGAGACGCGTGATCACATCGAGACAACCCACGTCGCCGGCGTGCCATATCTGGTCGCAGCCGGCAAAGTGGGTTGCAAATCGATCGTCCCAGCAAGAGTGGGTGTCAGACAGAATGCCTATACGGGTCATTTGCCTTTTTTGATGCCGGCCTTGCGTGCGATATCGGCGGGCACGGCAGCTTTGTTGACATAAATGTCGATGGTCTTGGCCAGGAAGTAAGGCTCGCTGACATAGAAGTAGCCCCCGTAGATCTGGTTGGTATCCCATGAGTTCTTGACCTTGTAGTAGCGGTTGCCGAGGCGGTCGGTGGCAGTGCCGACGATTACCATGCCGTGGTCGTCGGTGGTCTCCTGCGAGTCAAACATCTGCTGACGCATCTGCTGTGTCACCTCGACCTCGGGCACGGGCCCGGTGAATTTATAGCGGTCGGCGGCACGCTCCTGATCAGAGAGTTTTACCCAGCGCGAGAGTTCGGTACCGGTCATATCGCCCTCGTCTTTGCCTTTGGGCATCAGTGCCACGCCTTCTTTCCACTTGAAACCCGGCTCGCTGACGTCGGCCGCCCATGCCACGGTGTAGCCGTTGGCGAGCGCGTTGTCGACGATAGCCTTCATGTCCTGCATGGGCACATTGACATACGGGGCCCAAAGCCAGTTGTCGGCCACCTCGAGCACAAACGGCTCATAGAACGGATGGTGAGTAAACGATGTCACAGCCACATAATCGTCGGGCGAGATGCCGAGCGACGCGGCGAAAGACTGCGGGGTGTAGGTCTTGCCTTTATAAGTGAACGTCTCGGGTACTTTGCCGAAATATGCGTCGAGCACACCATCATAGGCGGCACGCCAGGCGGGCGAGATCTTGCGGTTGGGATTCTTGACCACCTGCTCGACCATCGAGGTGAGTATAGCGTCGAGCTCGCCATGCACATGCTTATCCTCGCCATAGTTGAGGCCGCTGTAGACCTCCTCGGGCATAACACCATAACGGGCCCATACATAAGGCACGTCGAGCACCGAGCCGCCGGGGCCGAAGTTGGTCTTGCCATACATGCGCACATAGCGGTCGGCCTTGTCGGCATAGCACATGCGCACGGTAAACATCTCAGAGAGGTCGAGCGAATCGCCTCCGGCACGCAGTATCTCGTCTTCATAGAACGAAGTGCCCGAGAAGCACCAGCATGTGCCCGATTTATTCTGGTCTTTGACCGATGTTGTGGGTACTGAATTGACGTCGGTGACCGCGAATCCGTCCGTATCGGCAGCGACCGAATCGGCAGGCTCGGCAGCCGCAGCCGAAAGCACAGCGGCAGCCGCAAGTGACAGTGTGATGAAACGTTTCATATCTGCAGTTTTATATGATTTCATAATAATCATTTGGAATTATCTACGGCGAAGTTCGCAAGATTTTGTCGTTAATGCAAATAAAGACCGTCATTTTTTATCATCAATGCACGGCAAACAGTCGATCATATGTAAACGCAGGGTTGAGACCTCTTTCTATCAGACTCGATGAAAACTTACTTTTTATTTA
>JAUNGA010000010.1:29905-44657 GCA_030524765.1 Bacteroidales bacterium
CACTGTAATTCAAAGCAATAACATATTAAACAAGTTTACCATTAGACCTTACCGACCATTCATACGGGCAAAGGCCTCACTTAACTTTGCATCTGCAATTCATTATCATAATGACCTATTCAACCTAAATTCAATTCTTATGAAAAAACTATTACTCTCTGTGGCATGCGCTGTCATGTCGATGACCGCCATGGCGGCAACCTGGTGCATGCCCGGCACCTATCAGGGCTGGGTCCTTGAGAAAAACCTTTTCGAGGAAGTCGACGGCAAACTAACCCAGACCATTCCCGATCTTTACGGCGACTTCAAGATCGTATGCTACGACGGCAATGCCAGCTGGGACAACCAGTGGGGCAAGACAGGCTCGGCAATGGTGGAGAACGGCGTGGCCTACACCATGACCAAAGGTGCCGACAACGTAATGCTCGCAGGTGACAACGCCCACTATATCAATGCAAAAGTAACTATCACCCCCGACGGCGACAATCTGACCATCCTTGTAGAGGCCGAACGTGTAGAGGCCGGCGACGAGGTGTGGCAACTGGTCGGCTCGGATCCGCTGGTGTGGAACTTCACCGACGCACCCGCGTTTGAGAAAGGCGACAACGGCGTGTGGACTCTGGCCTACGAAGGCACTATCAGCGGTGAGTTCAAAGTAGCCAAAAACGCCACATGGGCAAACTGCTACTCTACAAAATCAGGTATCGAGATCGACAAAGAATACACCCTCGAGGGCCCTGCCGACCCCATCGACAACATGAGCGTCATCGGCGACGCATGGGTCAACCCCATCTTCACCCTCACCGTAGGTGATGTGGTAAAATTCAAAGTCACCCTTGCCAACGGCATAGGCAGCATCGAGGCCGACGACACCACCCCGGCGGTCTATTACAACCTGCAGGGTGTCGAGGTAGCCGACCCGCAGAGCGGCCTCTACATCATGAAGCGCGGCGGCAAAGCCACCAAGGTAATACTCTGATCAACTGACAAACAATAATGACGGCCCGGCAGTGACACACACTTGCCGGGCCGTTTCGTCATCGGCGGCGGCAATTTGGTCAGCCATATCCCGCAGATTCGTCAAAAATAATGCAAAATACTTTGAGATTAAAGTGTTAATTATTAAATTTGCATCATAAAATCAATCAAACCGTCACTCAAAAACACCACACGATATGCGTTGTAAAAACTGCGGATGGCCCAACAAACCCGGAGCCACCAACTGCTCGAAATGCGGCTCGCCACTCGAAGAGGCCGCAGCACCCGTACGTAACCAGACCCCGCCGCCCATTCCCGGCGCAGCCGCAGGCGCGCCCGTAGGGGGCACCGTGTTTGAGGGAGACGCGTTCCCCGGCGCGGCCCCGGGACGTCAGGCAGCAGGAAACGGCTTCGCCGAAAATCATCCCGGCAACGTCACCGCTCCCCTCTCGGGCCCGGCGACATCCGGCGCCCGCCAGAAGGTATGCCCCAAGTGCGGCTATCCTCTGCGTCCCGACGCCGACAAGTGTCCCAATTGCAAATTCCAGGTTTCTGCCCCGAAACCGGCCCCCGAAGTAAACCGGCCCGCAGCAGGCGGCGCAGCCACAGCACCCGGCATGAGCCGTCGCCCGACCGTGGTAGGCAACCAGACCGGATTTGCAGAGCAGCCCCGTGCGATGCGCGGCACCGTCAATCCCTATCTGGCCGGATTCCAACCCGAATTCACCCTCACGCCCGTAGCACGTGACACCGAAATAGTCAAGCCCGAGCCCCAGAGCTATACCGGCGACAGCGTGGTGCTCAACCGCGACAACACCGACCCCGCAAACCCGTCGATTACCTCGCGCGAGCAGGCGGTAATCACCCGCAAGGGCGACAAATGGTATATCACTGACCGCTCGTCGCTCAAGACCACATTCGTGCAGGCCTCGGGCGAGATCGAGCTGCACCCCGGCGACCAGATCCTGCTGGGCAACCGACTCTTTGTCTTCGGCGAAAAGGAATAAAGACCAACGACTGAATATCAAACTCCAAAATCAGGATACTGCACAATGGCACAACCATCAATGATCGAAAGCGTGCGCATACGCCCCGGCGATACCATAGACGGCCGCTATACCGTCGAGCGTCAGCTGGGCGAAGGCTCGTTTGGCAACGTATTTGCGGTCACCGGAGCCGACGGCGCCCGCTATGCCCTCAAGCTGCTCAGACTGTGGGAGGTGCATCCCGAGATCCGCAGCCAGCTGATGAGCCGTTTCGACATGGAGTTTGAGACCGGCCGCATCAGCTCGCCCTTTCTGGTGCATTCGCTCGATCACGGCCTGGTGGGCGGCAACCCCTATATCGTGATGGAGTTTTGCCCCGACGGCGATCTGATACATCTCGCATCGACCACCCGTATCGACCACAGCAAAGTGGCGCTCGACGTGCTGAGCGGCCTGCAGGCCCTGCACTCGGCCGGCAAGGTGCATCGCGACCTCAAGCCCGAGAATGTGCTGCGCAAAGCCGACGGCACATACGCCCTGACCGACTTCGGCATCGCAGGCGACCGTAACAAGCGCATGACCGAACGCAACATCATGGGCAAACCCAAACAGATATTCGGTACCTATGCCTACATGCCGCCCGAGCAGATCAAGCCCGTACGCGACGCCACAGTGCTGCCCACGACCGACATATTCTCGTTTGGCGTCATGATGTTCCAGCTGCTGTGCAACGGCGCTCTGCCATTCGGTGTTCTCGAGGGCGAGGGCGACCTGCCGGCATACATCAACCGCGGCCGCAGCGGCAACTGGGACCGTCGCGCCCTGGCGGGGCTGCCCGACGGAGCCCGCTGGACACAGCTGCTCGAGGGCTGCCTCAATCCGCGCTTTGACCAACGCCTGCAAAACGCCGCCGCCGCCATCGAGCTGGTGCCCGCCACGGCCACGACAGCCAATCACTCGGTCAACCGCGAGCCGGTGGCCGAGGATTTCAGCCGACGCATCGTCAACGGCGTGCTGCTGCGCGTGATGCAGGGCGAGGAGTATGGCCGCGTGTATTATCTCGACGACATGCTGCGCGACGACTGCGCCCTGCTCACTCTCGGACGCCGCGACCCAAGCGTCAAGAACGACATCGACATCAAAGAGACACAGTCGTCATACATGTCGCGACGCCACTGCACGTTTGAGCTCGACTATAATCTGGGGCTGTGGGTGGTGCGCGACGGCCAGTGGGTGATGCACACCGGCAACGGCCAGTGGCGCCGCTCGACCAACGGCACATTTGTCAATTCAACCGAGGCATCGGCCGACGGTCTGCCCGTCAATCCGGGCGACATCATCTCGGTGGGCGACGTCAAGCTGAGAGCCGAGGCGTATTAATATAAGTCCGGACCGTAAACGACCAATCATCATCATAAAAAAACAACCATCAAATACTTGCTATGGCATCCTCTGCTACCACTCCTCTCAAACAATCCTTCTCAAAAACGGTCGGAGCCGGCGTAAGCTCGCTGATGAGCCCGCAAGGCAAGACCTACTATATACTCGAGCACTGCGTATCGAGCAAATTCCATCAGGCCGGCGAGGCACAGAAAATCATCGTCGACAATATCGAAATTGGCCGTGATCCGCGCTGTCAGGTGCGTTTCGACGAGAATTTCAAGACCGTATCGCGCCGTCATGCCGCTATCGTGCGCGACGGCGACAACTGGAAACTCGTGCAGATATCGGCCACCAATTCCACTCTGCTCAACGGCCAGCGTGTAACCAGCGAATGGTATCTGCAGACCGGCGACGAGATACAGCTGTCGGTCAACGGCCCCAAACTGCGTTTTATAGTGCCGCAGGGCGAAAAGGCCACAGTCGGTTCGATCAACTTCACACAGAGGCTCGACCTCTTCCGCCGGCAGGCGCTGCGCCCCTACCGCTACGGCATGATAGCCATGGCAGCCGTGCTCGGTCTGGCCGTTGGCGCGCTCGTATATATGGGCGTATTTGTCAAGGGTGTGAGCGACGACGTGCATGACCAGGCCGCCCTGCTCGCCGACGCGATAGAGCAAAACAAGAACAATGCCGCCGTGGCCGACTCTCTCGCCCGCGAGCTGATACACACCAACGAGGCCGTCAACGCCAATGCCGCCAAGATAATCGATGTCGAGAAAATGGCCAAAAACGCCCAGGCATCGGCCCGTCGCGCCATGCGCAACATGTCGCCCGCACCCGAGGCTTTCGCCGAGGTGTCAAAATCGATATACTACATGATGATGCGGGTGAATATCAACGGCGAATCACTTTTCGGTGTGTCGGGTACATGCTTCCTGCTCAATGACGGACGACTGGTGACAGCCAAGCACTGCGTCGACATGGGATTCAGCAGAGTGTCTGATATGGTAACGGCTTATGTAAACTCGCTGCATCACTTCCAGCCCGAGATGGTAAGCTATGATTTTGTGGCCGTATCGGGTGCCGGCGATCAGATATCGATGAGTTTCAACCCCACCAACAGCCCCTGGCGTACCGGCCACACCGACTATGAGACCGTGACCGTATCGGGCACCGACGAGTCGGGCGAAGAAGTGGTGATACCCATCAAAGACCGCGGCCTGACCGGAGCCGACGACTGGGCATATGTCAACACCGACCGCAAGGGCGGCCTGGTATATGACGCCGAATGGTCGTCGAATCTGGCATCAGGCACCCCGCTGCACATCCTGGGTTTCCCGCAGAACGTCGGCACCGAGGAATTCTCGACCACCGGACGCGTCACCCCCAACTACTCGCAGTCGACCGTAGGCCAGGCCGGCCTATATGACGGCATCATACTGCTCGGCAACAACGAGACCGACCACGGCAACTCGGGCGGCCCGGTGTTTGCCCACCGCGACGGCAAGCCCATCGTCATCGGCATCCTGTCGGGTTCCGAGCCCCTGGGACTGCGTAACGGTGGCGGCGAAGGCGCCAAATCAAAAGGCCGTGTAGTGCCTCTGTCGGCAATGCGATAATCAACGACCTCCCCACTGATCATTCTCACATTATATTATTCAGCATCATATGAACGTAAAAACAATCATATCGGCCCTGGCGCTGACCGCAGCTGTGAGCGCAACGGCCCAACTGCCCTCGATGACACCCCAGATTGACCTCGGATTTATACGCGAGGCCATCTCGCCCGCTGTCAAGGTCGTGCGCACCACCTATTTCATGGCTGACGCCGAGCTCACCCAGCGTTACTCGTCGCAGACCGACACTGTCTATGGCTACGACTATTCGCTCGCCTATCAGACGCCCGACGGATTCATCATCTCTGAGGGAACGGTCAATCCCTGGCTCACCGACCCCCGGTTCGAGGAATTCCGCAACAGCACCGAATACACGCCCCTGCTCAACAACCGCGCCTATGCCACGCTGAGCGACAAGCCGGTATATGAGAATCTCGCGCCGAAACCGCTCACCGACATGGAGGCTATCGGCAAAGACTCGGGCCTGGTGTGGTTCCGGTCAGAAAACATACCTGCAGGCACCATCAAGGCCGGCGCCGTCAAGGGCGCGAAAGGTTTCATGGCCTGGTTTGTGATACCACGTGATACCGATCTGCAGACAAATACCGATCTTAACATCAAATTCTCGCGTCTCACGCCGGAGTTTGACGACAAAGGCTTTGCCAAGGCAGGCACACTGCCTATCACCGGCGGCGAAATCGCAGGCGGCATCTACGTGCAGCCGGTGGCCGGCGACAACGGCACCATCACGCTGCACATCGCCGGCGTGCTCAGCCGCACATCGCCCCGCACGGGCGCCTGGCGTCTGGTGCGTATCGACGCCCCCGGATCAGACGCAACAGACGTGGCCAAAACCGACGACGGCAAAGACACCGGCGAGCGGGCCGGTGCCAAAACCGAGCCCGAGCTCAAGCCAATCGACTGAACACCCATAAATCTCTTCTCAATACCCTACCCCCACCCACAAGCATAAACGCATAAAAATGTCAAATATCAGATTCCGCATAGCCGCCAAGACCGATGTCGGGTGCGTGCGCACAAACAACGAAGACAACTTTCAGGCCGCAGCTGATCTGTCGCAGCAACCGATGCGCTGGATCAACAACGAGAGTTATGATCTCGGGCCGAAAGGCGCTCTGCTCGTAGTAGCCGACGGCATGGGCGGCATGAACGCCGGCGAGGTCGCCTCTGAGATCGCCATCAGCACCATCAAAGAGTTCTTCGCTCCCGAGCGCCTTACCGCCGATGTCACACGTGACCGCCACTCTATCAACAAATACATGCGCGATGTGGTGATCGAGGCCGACCGTCGCATCAAGGCGTCGTCGACCGTCGAGACCCGAGGCATGGGCACTACCGTGGTAATGGCATGGCTGCTTGACGGCAAATGCTATGTATGCTGGTGCGGCGACTCGCGCGCGTACATATATAATCCGTCAAACGGGCTATTCCAGGTATCGAAAGACCATTCATACGTGCAGGGACTCGTCGACGAGGGCAAAATCTCAGAGGAAGATGCTTTTGACTTTCCCGACAGCAATATAATCACCCGCTGCCTGTGCGACGCCAAGGCCGCGGCCGAGCCCGACGTGCTGGCCCAGCCCCAGCCGCTGTGCAACGGCGACATAATTCTGCTCTGCTCCGACGGCCTGAGCGGCATGCTGCGCGACCGCGACATGCAACAGATCATCAAGGCCCACACCGACAATATGGATGTGTGCGCCGACGAACTCATTGCCGCCGCGCTGCGTGCCGGAGGCAATGACAATGTCACCGTAGCCATCGCCGGCATCGAGCAGGGCGGCGCCACAGCCACGCCTGACCGCGTGCCTGCCAAGAAGGCGCCGGCACGTATCCGCACCGTCACACCCGGTACGACCAAAGCGACCGACGGCAATGGCCGCAAATCGCTGCCCGCATGGATCTGGGGTCTCGGAGGATTGGTATTGGCCGCAGCCATCTTCGTCGGTGTCTATTTCGCGTTCCTCAAAGACGACGAGCGCAAGCAAGATGATGTTGCCGAAAACACAACCGATGTCAAGCAGGATGTCAATACCGAGGAGGGCGACACCTACAAGCCCGACAACAGCACCGAATTCCAGGATGTCGTCGCCGGCAAACCCGAGCATAAAGAAACCGGCAAAGACAAAAAGGGAAGCAAAGCCGCGCCTGAAAATGATTCAAAAAAAGCCATAGAAAACGAGGTGGAAAATCACCCGAGCGGACAGCGGCCGGAAGCCGGTGGCACAGTCGGCACCAATCTCAAGCCCGTCAACACCATTGTAACCGGCGATGGCAATCTCAGGCCCGTCGAAAACACCGAACCGACGACCGGGCACGACCTTGCGCCGGCTAATACAATTACCGACAAGAAACCGGCCGACAAACCCTTTAAATATCATACAATCAAGAGGGGTGAGACACTGTCGAAGATTGCAGCCAAATACAATTGTTCGGTTCAGGAAATTCTTGATCTCAATCCCGATCTGAGAAAGGACCAGTCAAAAATAAAGGCCGGCGATAAGATCAAAGTGCCCGCACCAAGCACAAAATAAACAGCTATGCCAACACGTATCAACATAGGGCGTGACCCACGCAACACCATTGTGGTCGATGACACGTATGACACGGTCAGCAACGATCATGCAGACATATACGATGACGAGACGGGCGAGCTGTTTCTGAGAGACCACAGCTCAAACGGCACCAAAATCAACGGTCAGCGCATACAGAACACCGATGTGCGCATCACACCCGGCGACGAAATCATGCTCGCAGGCGTATATCCCGTCGACTGGACGCTGCTGCGCCAATACTTTCCGGCTGTAAAACGCCCGACCGTGGGCTATAACAACCGAGGAGGATATGACGACGAGGGGCGGCGGACAGTCAACCGCACCGACGGCCATGCGGCCGGCGCGGCTGCATTCGGCACCCGCGGCACCGAGCGGTTTGACAGCCCTACGGGCGCCATGAGCTCGGGCGTGCATAGTGTGAACGACGCTTTTGGCAGCGGCACGATCAATGACGGCACACCCGTCGCCGTCAACAGACCGCCGAAGCCCCGCCGCCAGCTGCCCTGGACCACCATCATCACCATGCTGGCCGTTGTGCTGACTGTGATGCTGATACTCGGAGTATTCGTCTTTGACGATGTGATCTACTCGATATTCTGATCTGAGAAATACCAATCAAAAGTCGCAATCAACACACATTAGCTATGTATTTAGAACCGGATACTCTATTTGACAACCGCTACAGGCTCATCGAGCTGCTCGGACAGGGTGCCTCGGCACAGGTATGGCTGGCCGACGATACGCTGACGGGCAATCTGCGCGTGGCCATCAAGATATTCACGCTCTCGGACGATATGGATACGTACGGCGCACAGGATTTCCAGAAGGAATTTGCCCGCGTCTACAATATCAACCACCAGAACCTGCTCACCCCGACCAACTACTCGGTGAGCAACAATATACCTTATCTGGTGCTGCCATATTGCGAAAACGGCTCTACGAGCTCGATGGTAGGCCGCTGCGACGAGGCCGACGTGATCAAGCTGCTGCACGACGTGGCCTCTGGCCTGGCACATCTGCACACACACCATGTGCTGCATCAGGACATCAAACCCGACAATATAATGCTCGACGACGATCTCAACTTCCTGCTCACCGACTTCGGCATCAGTACCGGACGCGAGGATACAGGCGACACCTACGGCGGCACGCGCGCCTATATGTCGCCCGAGCGTTTTGCGGGTCATTCCGACGAGAAAGGCGATGTGTGGGCATTGGGAGCGACTGCCTACGAGATGCTGACCGGCAATCCGCCGTTCGGCGACCACGGCGGCCTGGTGCAGTCACAGGGCGAGCCAATACCGCGTATCGACAATGTGCCGCTGCAACCCGAGATGCGCAAACTGCTGCGCTCGATGCTCGATGCCGATCCCGCAAAACGCCCTACCCCGCAAGAAGTGGCCGACATCACCGGCCGATACCTGCAGACAGGCACATGGCGGGTAAAACAACCCGTGAGTCCGGTCAAAATCGTGGCTATCGTGATTGCGGCTCTTGCCGTGATCGGCGGCATATGGTTCTGGAACCACACCCGCACCAAAACCTACTACTACCGCGACTATACCGAGGTCAACGGCGCCCCCGTGGGCATCGGCCGTCTGACCGGCTCTGACCACCGCCACCGCACGCAGTCCTACCGCTTTGAGGTCAAGGGCGGCAAGGTGCGCCGTGTGTCGCTGGTCAACGCCAAAGGCAAGATTGTCAACTTCACCGACAACGAGCACGCCAACGTGCGCTTCCCCGATCAGCTCTATGTCTATCGCGACAACGGCCAGGTCGATTACATGATCGTCAAGAACGAGTATGGCAAAGTGATGTACAAGCTGCAGTATGACGACAAGATGAATACGGGCTCGTTCTATTACGACGACGACAAACATACGCACAAATTCTTCAGCATCGGCTCAAACCAGTCGGTCAACGATGCCGAAAATATCTTTGACAGCAAGAGCAACATACACACGCTGATGCTCACCCGCGACGACAAAGGCCGCTGGAAAGAGATGCGCTATCACTCGCTGTCAAACACGCCGCTGCCCGATGTCAACGGCGTCTATGGCCAGCGTTTCGAATATGACGACGAGGGTCGCGTGGCTTCGGTGACATCGATCGACGCGAGCGGCAATCCCGTGGCAAACCACAGCGGCATGAGCACACGCCGATACAAATATGACGATGACGACAACCTGATCGAGATCGCATATTTCGCTGCCGACGGCACCAGCCCCTCGCATGACGGCCACAACATACATGTGTGCAAGATCGAGGTCGACAAATACGGCAACCGTCAGCGCGAGACCTACTACAACGGCAAGGGAAAACCGGTGTCGAGCAACGAGAACGGTCTGAGCGGTGTCGAGTATGAATATGACGGCAACGGATTCCTGACACGTCTGACAGGCCTTGACAGCAAAGGCAAGCCGACATTCAACACATACGGCTATGTGAGCGCGATATTCGAGCCCGATGACAATAATTTCGACTCGAAAGCGACGTTTGTCGACGCCGAGGGCAAGCCCATCATGGCCAATCTCAGCGACGGTGTTTTTGCAGGCATGATTGTCGAGAACAACGAGTTTGGACAACCGCTCAAAGCCACTTTTGTCGACGAGGAAGGCAAGCCATATGAAGGCAAGGACGGATACGCCACCATATCGAACACCTACACCGCCCTGGGCGACCGCGAGACAGTGTCATACTTCAACGCCGACAACCGCCCTGTGGCACTCAACGGATTTGAATACTCGGCCAAGAACAGCTATGACGACCTGGGACGTCTGATCGTCATCGAGAGCTATGACGCCGACGGCAAGCTCACCACCGACGAGAATGACGTAGCACGCTACACGTTTGAATACAACGCCTATGGCGCCGTGACCCGCGTCGAGCGCTTTGACGCCGACGGCAAGCACGTCAACATGCCCAACGGCACGTCGACCGACATCTATCTCTACGACAGCATGAAGGGTTATCTGACCGAAGTTCAGAAACTCAATGCCGAAGGCAAACTGGCCGAGGCCGACGGATGGGCCCGCATGCTGATCGGATACGACGCCACGACCTCTCGACGCAACCAGGAGCAATATTTCAATGCCGCCGACAAGCACACATCGACAAGCTACAACACCATCGATCCCAGAACCGGTCTGACATCGGCCGAATGGACCGTAGACGCATCGGGCAATCTGCGCCCGGGCGAGTACAAGTCGAACTACGAATTTGACGACCGCGGCAACATGACCAGATTCTGGGCAACCGACCTGCAGGGACGCCGCATCAATGGCGCAGTGGTGAGCGACGCACCGCAGAAAGGCATATGCGAGGTACGCACCGTATTTGATGACAACGGCAACCTGGTCGACGTCACCTACTACAATGCCGACAATCACCCCGCCACCATGAATGACGGCACCCACCACCGCGTCAACGAGTATGACGAGCGCGGCCGCCGCATACACGAGCATGCCTACGATGCCGCAGGCAAGCCCAATACGGGCAAAGGCGCCATCGCCGAAGCCGAGTGCAAGTATGACAACCGCGGCAACATACTCGAGCAGATCGGCCTTGACGGTTATGGCCACGCGGCCGACAATCTCAACGGCGTGCACCGTGTGGTATATGAGTATGACCGTCGCAACAACAACACGCTGGTGGCATATTACACCAAAGACGGCAAGCTGGCATTGCCCGACGGTATCGAGTTCGCGCGTGTGACGGCCGAATATGACAGCCACAACAACATTCTCAACTACTGCTACTACAACACATCTGACAAACTGGTCTACAAGCTGGTCAACGAGTATAACAACAAACATAATCTCACAAAACAGTATATGCTCGACGCAGCCGGCAAGCCCTACTCGCTCAACGGCATGAGTATCGTGACCATCGAGTATGCGGCCGACGGACGCACCCCCAAGACGCGCAAGTTCTTTGACGCGGGCAACAGTGTGGTGCTGACCCAGTCGTGGAATGCATCGGCCAACGACTGGGGCAACCCACACCAGAGCGGTGGCGGCAATATGTCGTCAACGACTGACTCGGGCTGGATGCAGCAGGTGCAGATGCTGGCCGACGAATGCCCGTCAGAGATTACCGACGGCCAGATTCTGCGCTCGGTGCAGTACTCGCCCGGCTCGGTGAGCATCGTCATCAAATGGCAGAGTATCACCAACGATTTTGACCGCAGCGATACGGCCGACTACTGCCGCACGTTCGCCCAGGTGCTGCGCGAGAACTGCAACGTGCCACGCGGTGTGTCGATACGTGTGAGCATCATCAACGCCAACAACTCGACAATATTCAGTCAAAGCTATTAATACAGCATATCAATCACAGCAATGGAAGGCAACAATCTCTTTCACGAAAGATACTTTTTAGAACGTCTGCTCGGCCGAGGCAACTTCAGCGAAGTGTGGCTGGCCAAAGACACAAAGACCGATATAGAGGTGGCCCTCAAGATCTATGCTCCGGCAACAGGTCTTGACGACGCCGGCCTCAACGTGCTCGCGCGCGAATTCTCGATTGTGGTCAACGCCAACCACAAAAACCTGCTCAAGCCGCTCTATTACGACTCGTACGAGCGCAAGCCTTATCTGGTGCTGCCGTTCTGCAAAGAGGGCAGCATTCTGAAACGGATAGGCAAATTCACCGAAGACGACGCATGGCTCATGCTGCGCGACGTGGCCGCGGGCCTGGCATTCCTGCACGCGATGAACCCGCCGATCATCCATCAGGACATCAAGCCCGACAATATCATGGTGGGCGAGCACGGCCAGTATATGATCACCGACTTCGGCGTCAGCACCCATGTGCGCTCGACGCTGCGCAAGAGCATGAGTCAGGCATTTGCCTCGGCAGGCACAATCGCCTATATGGCCCCGGAACGATTCGGGCAGGACACCACCCCTCTGATGGCAAACGACATCTACTCGCTGGGCGCTACCGTATTCGAGATGCTCACCGGCGACGCACCTTTTGGCGATGACGGCGGCCTGATGCAGAAAAAGGGCGCCGACATACCTCAGCTCAACGCAAAATATTCGCAGGATCTGCGCAAAGTCCTCACCAAGTGTCTCTCACTCGACCCGTGGAAGCGTCCCACGGCCGAGCAACTCGAGAAGTACGCGCAAGAGCACATCGACGGCAAACCCGTGCGTTTTGTAGACGAGAAGACATTCATGCAGAAATACGGTCTGGTGGCCGGAATTCTCGGCGTTGTGGTTGTCGCCGGCCTCGTGTTCATGGGCATCGAGCTCAACAAAGCCGCCAACGAGAGAGCGGCCGCCGAGGCGCAGGCCCGTCAGGAGGCGTTCAACGACTCGATCAATACCGTGGCCCGACGCCTTATCGCTACCGGCGACTCTCTGATAAACGTCGGCGATCAGAAATATGAGAACTATGAACTCAACTACCTGCGCGCGCTCGACAACTATAAACTCGCCGAGGCAACCGGCGCACAGGCATCGCCCGCAACCATCACGATCGACGCCACAAAGATCGAGCATATCAACCGAGAGCTCTCGGCCGCACATGCCATGCTGATCGAGAAGGTCGACCTGTTTGCAGACATGCCCGAACTGGCTCAGGGATTCCAGGACCGCGCCGACAAGATCGCAAAGACTATCGACGTCAAACCGATGGCTCCCGCCGATACTATAAAGTAAATTCGTAACAGTACAATAAAATGGACAAATTTCTGAAATTACTCATGGCCCTCGTCATGCTGTTGCTGCCTATGATGATCAAAGCGCAGAGCAGCTGTGACGCACTCTTTCAGGAAGGCCAAAAACTGCAGCAGACCATGACCGTGGTCGCCCAAAACAAGGCAATCGCTTTGTTTCAGAAGGCAAAAGCCTGCTATGACTCGGCTGAACGCAAAAACATCTGCGACCAACAGATACGCACCTGCCGCGCCATCATCCAGCGTCTGGGTTCGAACGGCTCGACCGCTACCCGCAACCGCAAAAACGTAGAGGACACCGACACCACCTCGCCCAAACCCAAAGCAGAGGAACCCAAGAAGCCCGTACGCACCGACATCCAGCTCAGCTCGGCAAAAAACAACATCGAGTTCAAAGGCAAGGGCGGCCAGGTGCTGACCGTCAAGATCAAGTGCAACTATGAGGACTGGGAGGTAGTCGAACAGCCCGAATGGGTGACAATCACCTCTGGTCCGAGCGCGATCATGGTGAGCGCCGACGAGAACGACACTGACGAGAAACGCGACGGATTCATCAAGATTGTCTGCGGCGACAAATCGATATCGATTTTCGTCAGCCAGAAAAAACTCTCACTCTTCGACAAGGCCAAGCGTAAAGTCGGCCTCGACAAGGAGGAATAAGGATACCGCAAGTCGCATAATACAGACCGAGACGCTCCGTGCACGGGGCGTCTCGGTTATTTTATAGGATGTGAAATAATGTCTGTCAGTATGTTGACATATAGAATGCCACCATACCGTCTCACCACTTGAATTCCACTTCTGTCACGTCAGTATATCCGCCGTCATAAGTCTGTGTGCTTATGAACTTGACCGGCATATCTGATGAGCTGAGAATCCACTGAAATGTATAGTCTGACTTGTCGGTATAATTACTGCTCTTTATTGTTGTCTTTTCGACTGCTGAGAGCGGCAGGTGTACGGTTCCTTTGCCAAGAAGTCCCGCGAAATATGCAGGGGCCATCTCATCCATATCGATACGGAAGCTGTCATCAAACAGCATCATACCGCTTTTATTGACAATAGCGGTTGCATGGGTCGCGTCGGTATATCCGACGGTTGTCACATGTTTCTCGCCGTCAATATCATCCTTGACACGCACTTCTACAATGTCTCCGTCGGCATTGTATTTGATCGATGTCACCTCATTGTCGCCCTCGGTGCGTTTCATCTCGACCATCTGGCCGTTGTCATTGTACTTGAACCACCATTCATCCGAAGACGGGGTATCATTGTTCTCCTCTTCAAATGCGTATTCTATGAATCCTTTCTCATTGAGTTGGATATAGAAGATGTCACCACCGTCGGTTGTCATGGTCATATCGTAGTTTTCCGGACGAGATGCTCGTGATTTTGTGCCATCATAATTGAATTTGGCAATCACTTCGCCATCTTCTTTGATTTCGGTGACCTGGCCTTTGCTGTTGGCAACTATGGGGTCAGCGGATTTTTGCGGTTGGCGTTGGTATGATATCAAGCGTAAAGCATCGC